>NZ_MNQY01000137.1:0-89886 GCF_001915675.1 Parabacteroides sp. merdae-related_45_40
TACTAAGCTCATTGATATAAATCCCAATACAGATCACGAGACTATAAGAAATTTACTCCCCCATAAATGGCAAAGGTAGCATCGCGGAGACGATTACCAAAGTCCTATCCTTCAAAAGGACTCCTTACAAAACCGGGCGATTATTGAACGAACCCATTTCTTTTTAGGACAAATCAGTTATCAGCCCGATGCACAGTAAGTTGCGGGAACGGGAAGTTGATGCCTTTTTCATTAAATGTTGCATAAACCGCTTGATTGATGCCAAAATAAACTTCCCAATAATTCGGACTTTCCACCCATACACGGACAACAATATTCACACTGCTGTCTGCCAACGCATGCAAGGCAATGAAAGGAGCCGGATCAGTCAGAATACGAGAGTCACGGGCAATAATCGTTTCGATCACCGCCTTTACTTTATCATAATCCTCACCATAATCGACACCGAATGTCCAATCTACTCGGCGGGTAGCCTGCCGGCTAAAGTTCGTAACCGCACCACTGCTGAGCGAACCGTTCGGTATATACACCATTTTATTATCAGGTGTTGCCAAGATCGTATGAAAAATCTGGATTTCCTTCACCGTACCGCCCGTACCTTGCGCTTCGATATAGTCACCGACTTTGAATGGCTTGAACAAAAGAATAATCAATCCACCCGCAAAATTTGCCAGATTACCGCTCAAAGCCATACCGACAGCAACACCTGCAGAAGCAAGAAGAGCAGCAAACGAAGTCGTTTGTACACCCAAAGCACCGACAACCGAGATGATCAATAAAATAGTCAGGACAACATTTACCAAACTTCCGACAAAAGTTTTGACTGAAGGATCGATATCACGTTTCAATAAAACCCGTTTTATCAGTTTATTCACCAAATTAATCAGGAGACGCCCGACTATAAAAACCAAAAACGCCTTGATAAGTGTCCATCCCAACGCCGCCCCTTGCGTCATCAGGGAATTCAAAATACCTTCCAGACCATGTGAAAGGTCAATTGCTGTTACAATCATAATTATTTATATTTATGGAAATTCATACTAATTACATAACAATCATTCATTCCAAAAGTATTAGAAATTGTAGCAAAGGTATAAAGTTTTTTTATTCGAATAAAGAACCGATTTTATTATGTAGTTTTGCAAACGTTCAGAAAACAGATATAAACAATAGAAAATGAGGACTTTCTTGATTATTATAGGTTTGTTCCTGTTTATAGGAAACAGCTTTGCACAATCATACGAAGAATTAATAGAGAAAAGCTACGACTTCGTAGATAAAGGCGATTTGGTGTCCGCGGAAGAGAGCCTGAAAGCGGCCATGCGCAAAGAACCGGCTAACCCGTTGAACTATGCCTTGCTTACGAACCTCGGAACCATACAGCGCCGACAGGGGAAGCTGCAAGAGGCCCTCATCTCCTACACTTCCGCACTAAGCGGGCATACAAAGAACATCACCATTCTCGAAAACCGGGCTTCCCTTTATACAGAATTGGGAGAAACAGAAAAAGCTTTGAACGATTACAACACCTTGTTAATAGAAAATCCGGAACATCAGGAGGCGCTTTATTGCCGAGGGCTGCTCTATATACAGTTACAAAATTATATGTGGGCAGAACAGGATTTCGACAAAATTCTGGAAGTAAACGAGAAATCGGTTCGTGCTCGCCTCGGCCATGCCATCTTGGAAAAGATGCGTGGGAACTACGACGAGAGCGAACGGATATTCAATTACCTGATTAGCGAGATGCCCCGCGACTGGATCCTCTACGAAGGACGGGCGGATTTGTATTTTATGATGGGAAAAAATGCACGGGCAATGGCAGATATAGAAAAAGTCTTTACCGAAAGCGAACCGACAGCCAACCTCTATGTGTTGAGAGGCAAGATCAAGCTGGCACAATACGAAAAGGAGCGGGCAGCCCTCGATTTCAAGAAAGCAGAATCAATGGGATACAATAAAGAAGTTATCAAGGAACTTCTTAAATTGACAATGAACAATTGACAATTAGGCTTCGCGTTACCAAAATCGGCTGAAAACCAAAATAATTGTCAATTGTCAACTGCTAATGTAATTGTCAATTGTTAATGTAATTGACAATCCATGTCCCTACCTCTTTCGTGCCATACTTCGCACCGCCTTCCATCTGGATTTCAGGAGTACGAACATTAGCGTCCAGAGAAGCATCCACAGCCTCGCGGATCAAGGCTCCTTCCGCCTTACAACCGAAATACTCGAACAGCATAGCTACCGAAAGAATCTGTGCCAACGGGTTGGCGATATTCAATCCTTTAGCCTGCGGCCACGAACCGTGGATCGGTTCAAATACAGGAGTGCTTTCGCCCGTCGAAGCAGAAGGGAGCAAGCCCATAGAACCGCTGATACAAGAACCTTCATCAGTAAGGATATCACCAAACGTATTCTCCGTTACCATAACATCAAAGAATTTGGGTTCCTGGATCATACGCATGGCCGCATTATCGACATACATATAGTCGGTCTGAACCTCCGGATAAGAAGGGGCCATCTCTTGTGCAATCTGGCGCCACAAACGCGAAGAAGCCAAGACATTTGCCTTATCGACCACCGTCAGATGTTTTTTCCGTTTCATGGCATATTCGAAACCGACTTTCAAGATGCGCTCGATCTCAGGGCGTGTGTACATATTGGTATCGTAGGCCTTATCGTTATCCTGATATTTCTCCCCGAAATACATGCCTCCCGTCAATTCACGGATACACAAGAAATCCGCACCATCCACCAAGTCAGCACGAAGCGGTGATTTATGCAACAGGCACTTAAAAGTTTGTACGGGCCGGATATTCGCAAACAAGCCCAATTTCTTACGCATAGCCAGCAATCCCTGTTCAGGACGCACTTTAGCTGTCGGATCGTTGTCGAACTTCGGATCACCTACAGCAGAGAAAAGAACGGCATCCGCTCCTTTACAAATCTCATATGTTTCTTCCGGAAAAGGATCTCCCACCTTGTCGATAGCATCGGCCCCGCAAAGAGCATATTCATAACGGACTTCATGTCCGAATTTCTTACAAACGGCACTCATCACCTCCACACCTTGTGCAGCAATTTCAGGACCGATCCCGTCACCGGGAAGTACAGCTATATTCAATTTCATATCATAAATGATTTATTAGTTGGCAAATTTTCCTATTCTCTCTTAAAATAGACGTATTTGGGTTCTGTCGGGACATAGCTTTCATCATCCCACAATGTACTTGTGATCATCAAGTCGGCACTATACCGGTTACAAGCGATAGGCACGTTATGGACACGGCACTGGCGAAGCAACATCTGGATATCGGCCTCGTGCGGCTGTGGGTTCAAGTCGTCGATCAAGAACACGGCAAGATCTATTTCCTTTCGTACTACCATTGCTGCAATTTCGGCATCTCCACCCAGCGGACCGGAATGCATACAGGCGATATCTGCCGTAACACCTTTTTCTTCCATCGCCTTCCGAACCAGATTTCCGGTTGTCCCAGTACATACGATATGATGATGGGACAGAAATTCAGCATTGTGAATAGCCCATTCTACCATGTCAGCCTTCCGGTTGTCGTGCGCAACAAGCGCGATTGTTAACTTCTTCATAACTTCAATAATTAATAATTTATCAATGTGATAATTTGCCAATGTACTAATATGCCGATAGCCTACATCGCAATTCTCTTTCATTGGCACATCGACACATCATTATTGTTCTATCTTGTTCAGCATCTTCAATGTCGCCTTGATAGCAGCCTCCGTCTGGTCTGCATCAAGACCACGTGTTTTAAAGTCCACTCCTGCATAATTCCAACTAATGATAGTCTGCACAAAGGCATCGGTCCGTCCGCCGGGTGGTATAGAAACGGAATAATTAGTCAGCATCGGGAAAGGACGGCCCAGATCGGTATATATCTTCCGCAGGGCACGAACGAAAGCATCGTACTGTCCATCACCGGAAGCCGACTCCTGGTAGGCTTCGCCGTTAATCTCTATCTTCAGGGTGGCAACCGGTTTCAGTCCCTGTGCCAAAGACAGCGAATAGTTCAGAATACGGATGCGCTGGTCCGCCATCGTATCGTGATGGAGCACATCGCCGATGATATACGGAAGGTCCTCCGTCGTAACCATTTCTTTTTTATCACCCAGTTCGATAATCCGCTCGGTAACCTTGCGCATAGAGTTCTCGTCGATATCGATCCCCAGTGCTTCAAGGTTCTTACGGATATTCGCCTTACCGGAAGTCTTGCCAAGAGCATATTCGCGGACACGGCCGAAACGTTCGGGCAGCAGGTCATTGCAATACAGATTGTTTTTGCTGTCACCATCAGCATGGACACCGGCACATTGCGTAAAGACATGTTCCCCGATAATCGGTTTGTTAGGCGGAATATGAACACCAGAAAAAGTTTCCACCAATCGGCTGGCATAATTGATCCGTTCTTCCCGAAGTGTCGTATCCACTCCCAACTGATCTTTTAACACGGCAAGCACACTGCTAAGCGGAGCATTCCCGGCACGCTCTCCCAATCCGTTCAATGTAGTATGAAGTCCTTTTATACCGGCACGGACAGCAGAGTAGACATTCGCTACCGCCAGATCATAGTCGTTATGAGCATGAAAATCGAACTTCAAGTCCGGATAGCGTGTAACCATTTCCTTACAATATTCGTAAGTATTTCCAGGGTTCAGGATGCCAAGCGTATCAGGCAACATGAAACGCCGGATCGGCAAGTCACGAAGCGAATCGACTGCTTGAAAGACATATTCAGGAGAGTTTTTAATACCGTTCGACCAATCTTCCAGATAGATGTTCACGGCAATCCCCCGTTCGATTGCCTGGTTGATGACGGAACGTATATCGGCAAAATGCTGTTCGGGAGTCTTACGAAGCTGTTCCGTCACGTGCTTATAAGAGCCCTTGCAAAGCAAGTTTACCACACGGCAACCAGCCGCTTCGATCCAGTTTAACGAAACATCACCATCCACAAAGCCGAGCACTTCGAGCTTCTGGATGTTTCCGGTACGTTCCGCCCAGGAAGCGACGCGCTTCACGGCTTCAAACTCACCGTCCGAGACACGTGCAGATGCGATCTCCAGACGGTTCACACCCAGATCAAGCAATGCCTGTGCAATGCTCAACTTCTCATGCGCCGCAAAAGAAACTCCCGATGTCTGTTCCCCGTCACGCAGGGTGGTATCCATTATTTCTATCATAATTGTTCATATATAACGCTACTTTTAGCTTGATCCAAAAGCAACAAACTAACGTCTCCTTTCAAATGCTTCAATCTTTTCCTTATTGGAAAGCAAATAATCGATGTCATCGAGGCCATTCACAAGGCAGTCTTTTTTGTAGGCGTTGATATCGAAGTGCTCGCTCTTACCCGTAGCCTTATTGGTGATGGTTTGGGCAGGCAGGTTGACTTCGACTTCTGTTTTCGGATCGGCAAAAATCGAGTCGAAAAGCTCGGCCAGAAAAGGTTCGCTAACCACCACAGGGAGAACAAAGTTATTCAGTTCATTGTTTTTGTGGATATCCGCAAAAAAACTGGACACAACTACACGAAACCCATAATCGGCAATCGCCCAAGCTGCATGTTCGCGACTGGAACCCGAACCGAAGTTTTTCCCCGCCACCAGTATCTGTCCGCCGTAGGTCGGATCATTCAAGACAAACGATTCTATTTTATTTCCCTGCTTGTCGTACCGCCAGTCGCGGAACAAGTTTTCACCAAACCCTTTTTTGTCGGTTGCTTTCAGGAAACGGGCAGGAATGATCTGGTCCGTGTCCACATTCTCTAAAGGAAGGGGAACACAGGTTGATGTAATGATATTGAATTTCTGTTTCATGAATGTAAAATTTATGATTTATGATTTCAGAAAAACGTTCTCGGATCGGTAATTTCCCCAGTCACGGCTGCCGCCGCAGCTACTAGCGGTCCAGCCAGAATCGTACGGGCCCCCGGTCCCTGACGTCCTTCAAAGTTACGGTTGCTTGTCGAAACTGCATATTTTCCTGCCGGGATCTTATCGTCGTTCATTGCCAGACAAGCCGAGCATCCCGGTTGACGTAACTGGAAACCGGCTTCTTCGAATATCTTGTCTAACCCTTCTTCACGGATCTGCGCATCTACCAGCCAGGAGCCGGGAACCAGCCAGGCGACTACATGGTCGGCTTTCTTCCGTCCCTTAACAATGGAAGCAAAAGCACGAAAGTCCTCGATACGACCATTGGTACAAGAGCCTAAGAACACATAGTCGATCTTCTTGCCCAACAAGGATTCACCCGGTTCGAACCCCATATACTCCATCGATTTCATAAAAGAAGCTTTCTCCACATCGTTCATACCCTCGACAGTCGGGATATGTTCGGTGACTCCCATTCCCATACCCGGATTGGTACCATACGTCACTATCGGTTCGATATCGGCAGCATCAAACAGAATCTCTTTGTCAAACACAGCATCATCGCCACTTTTCAAAGTCTTCCAATAAGCAACCGCCTTATCCCATTCTTCGCCGGCAGGAGCATTTTCACGTCCCTTAAGATAAGCGAATGTCGTTTCGTCAGGAGCGATCATACCACCACGCGCTCCCATTTCAATAGACAGGTTGCACAAAGTCAAACGCCCCTCCATCGTCAAACTACGGATCGCCGCACCAGCATACTCGATGAAATATCCGGTTGCACCGCTGGTCGTCACTTTCGACATGATATAAAGGGCGACATCCTTTGCTGTCACCCCTTTCCCTAGATTACCTTCCACACAGATACGCATGGTTTTCGGCTTTGCCTGCAAAATGCACTGAGAAGCCATAACCATTTCCACTTCACTGGTTCCGATACCGAAAGCGACCGCACCGACTGCTCCATGAGTAGAAGTATGCGAATCACCGCAAACGATCGTCATCCCCGGCAAGGTCAGTCCACGTTCCGGGCCTACCACATGGATAATGCCATTCCTCTCATCCATCATTCCATAATGAGTCAAACCAAATTCGGCCGCATTCTTTGCCAGCGTATCGACTTGATTCTTCGAAACAGGATCTTCGATCGGTTTATCCTGATCGTGTGTCGGCGTGTTATGATCCGGCATACAATAGATACGTTCCGGACGAAACGGCTTCAAACCACGTCGACGCATACTGGCAAAAGCCTGTGGACTAGTCACTTCATGACAGTACAACCTGTCGATGTAAAGTTGTGTGGGCCCCTCTTCGATCATCGTCACTACGTGGGAATCCCAAATCTTGTCAAATAATGTATTCATAATTATCAATTCACTTCACAAATTTATTAATTGCATCAATAAATGCCTCTACAGAAGCAGCTATAATATCGGTATTGGCAGCAAAACCATAATAACGGTTTCCTTCGTACTCAACCTGCATATGTACTTTCCCCATATCGTCACTGCCTTTATTAATCGCTTGAATCAAAAACTCCTGAATCGTCATCGTACGGTGGATAATAGATTTCACCGCCTTGATAGCAGCATCAACAGGACCGTTGCCGGAAGCGGCGGCCTCAAACCTCTCACCAGCTATATTCAGGCAGACGCTGGCCACAGACTGCAAACCGACACCGGAGGTCACCTGTAAATATTCCAACTTGATACGATGCATGGCCGTACGGTCTTTGCCAGCAAGCATCAAGATATCGTCGTCGTTGATATCTTTCTTACGGTCAGCCAGTTTCAAGAATTCTTCATAAACCTTATCTAGTTTTTCCTGAGACAATTCGACGCCCAATACCTGTAAACGGTGTTTCAATGCCGCACGTCCGCTACGGGCAGTCAGCACGATTGCATTATCGTCGATTCCTACATCTTTCGGATCGATGATTTCATAACTTTCACGATTCTTTAAAACGCCATCCTGATGGATGCCGGAAGAATGAGCGAACGCGTTACGTCCGACGATCGCCTTATTCGGCTGGATAGGCATGTTCATCAGGCTGGACACCATACGGCTGACTCCGTAAATCTTTGTCGTATTGATATTGGTAATAATGCCACGTTCTTTGTGACTCTTGAAAATCATCGCGATTTCTTCCAAGGATGTATTACCGGCACGTTCACCTATACCGTTCATGGTGACTTCCACCTGACGTGCACCATTCAAGACACCCTGCACAGTATTGGCGGTAGCCATCCCCAAATCATTATGACAGTGGGTAGAAATGATAGCATTCTCGATACCGTCTACATGATCCATCAGATATTTGATTTTCGCCCCATATTCGTCCGGCAGGCAATAACCGGTCGTATCAGGGATATTGACAACTGTCGCGCCAGCTTTGATGACCGCTTCTACCACACGTGCCAGATATTCGTTGTCAGTACGTCCGGCATCTTCGCAATAAAATTCGACGTCTTCCACATATCTCTTGGCATATTTGGCAGCAGCGACAGCCCGTTCCAAAATATCTTCCTGATTCGAATTGAACTTATACCTGATATGATAATCGGACGTTCCAATACCTGTATGAATACGTCCGTGCTTTGCATATTTCAGTGCTTCGGCAGCCACATCAATATCTTTTTCTACCGCACGGGTAAGCGCACAGATTGTAGGCCACGTTACGGCTTTCGATATTTCAACAACGCTATTGAAATCTCCCGGACTCGATACGGGAAAACCGGCTTCTATCACGTCTACTCCCAGTTCTTCCAGAGCTTTGGCTACCTGAATCTTTTCAATACTATTTAACTGGCAACCCGGCACTTGTTCACCGTCACGCAATGTCGTGTCGAAAATAAATAATCTGTCTGACATAGTTCTTATCGTCTTAAATTTGTTAATATCTTTTCTGAATGAAAAAAGCCTCTCTCACAAGGAAGCGAGAAAGGCTTTTTCATATCTTAATGCCCTGTAAAGCATACACAGTCTCACTTCCTATTCCGTTCCCAGAGTAGAATAATGTTTAGAGAAATAATGAGACTATTTAGCATTACCTGTTTCATATTGTCTTTTCAACCGTTTTTGTTTGAACGCTGCAAAGATACGGTCTTTTTCCAAACATCCAAATATAATTTAAAGTTTTTATCACTATTTTCTTATAAAATAAAAGACAAATACATCTAAATTCTTCAATTCATAACCAACAATCTACTTATCATTTTTCAAGGCTTCTTTATGGAGAATTGATCCACCACTTTCCCGTCCACATCTACGACCTGTATTTTTAGTTCTTTCGGATCGGCAGCCGCTTTCAAAATAGCCGTATTGGAATTGACGATAATCGGGAACGGTGTACGATCCGTTGCATCCTGATGGATGAAACGGTGGAGGTGACCACACAACATAACGTCCGGCTTGGCATCGCGTAGCAAAGGCATGAACTTCTGCTCCACTTCCAAGTTTCCATGCCATCCGCCGATCGGTGGGATATGGGCTACAATAATTTTAAACGGCGCGTCCTTATATTCTTTGCTATCCAATACTCGGCGCAACCATTCGGCCTGTTCTGTCCGGTATTCGTCGTAGACTGTTATACCGGCATATTCAATATCGGAATCCGGCTTGTCCTCTCCCGTATCCAAAACGACAAAACAGATCGGACCTTGCCGGAATGTATAGTAGATATTCTCTTCTTTTGGAGAGAAATAACGTTGGAACTCGGTTGCAAAAGCGCCACGTGTTTCGTGGTTGCCTCTTGTATAATACATCGGAATCTCAGAGGCAAACAGCTTGGTCGCCGTATCCATAAAACCGTCAAAGATATGATTTTCCTCATTGAAGACTGACACCATATCACCGTTAAAAAGAAAAAAGTCCGTCTTTTTCAAATCACACTTGGAAACTAGGTTCGTCAACAGGTCATTTTTGCCATGTATATCGTTCACCATCGCAAATGAGACGGAATTATCCGCAGGATCGCTCGTCTTGAACACCAACGGCTTTTTGGAGTAAATATCAGTCGAGGCATAGTTCCCATAGATGATCTTATGTCCGACATGGCTCAGTACTTCCTGTACGAAGACACGATAACGGTAGTTCGTACCCGGTTTAAGCCCTTTGATCTTCACGGTATGGATCGTAGATGTATTTTTTACTCCGTTACGGGCATCATAATATTTGGGACGTTCGGTAGCATAAAAGTTCGTATCGTCATCCGGCGCCAGCTCCACCCAACCGACAGAAGGTTTATCCGACAACCACACGATCGTCACCTCATCAGGCCCTAGATTCTGCAAATAAGGACCATGCACCAACCGAATCTTCGACTCTACTGCTCCTGCTAGGCAAACAGACAGCCACAATAACATTACTAAAATTTGGAATTTCTTCATGATATAATATTTAAGCAATTAAATTCGAATTTATAGCTACGAAGATATCGATTACTATTCAAAAATTTCTTATCAAAATGATACATTTTCATTAAAAAAAGTGACAATTCATACCGAATTGCCACTTTCTTTATGCACTCAAATAAAAAATGCGATGTCTATCAATTGTTTTCCGGGCGCAATTTACGAACGACTGCACCTGCACGCCACATTTCGCTTTCGCGCAATGCTGCCAGTTCTTTTTCCAAACCTTCACGATAATCCGGCTTACTGTTCGTATCGATAGAACGCTGCGCTTCGTTACCGCAGGCGACCTCCCGGTATAATTTTTCAAATACAGGCTTAACGGCATCGTGGAACGGCCCCATCCAGTCTAAAGCGCCACGCTGTGCAGTAGTCGAACAGTTTGCATACATCCAGTCCATTCCGTTTTCAGCAAACAGCGGCATCAAAGACTGAGTCAGTTCTTCGACTGTTTCGTTGAATGCTTCGGAAGGTTCGTGGCCGTTTTCACGCAATGTTTCGTATTGAGCCAACAATAAACCTTGGATAGCCCCCATCAAAGTTCCACGTTCACCAGTCAGATCGGAATAAACTTCCTTCTTGAATGTCGTTTCGAACAGATAGCCTGAACCAACGCCGATACCCAAAGCGATCACACGATCCCATGCTCTACCGGTTGCATCCTGGAAAATTGCATAGCTTGAATTCAAGCCACGTCCCTGCAGGAACATACGACGCAAAGAAGTACCAGAACCTTTCGGTGCGACTAGAATCACGTCAACATCAGCAGGAGGGATAATATTGGTACGTTCCTTGTAAGTGATAGCAAAACCATGAGAGAAATACAGCGCTTTTCCCGGAGTCAGATATTTTTTGATACGCGGCCAGCATTCGATCTGAGCGGCGTCGGAAAGCAACACCTGTATGATAGTTGCTCTTTCGCAAGCTTCTTCAATACCGAACAGTGTTTCACCCGGTACCCAGCCGTCGGCAACAGCTTTGTCATAGGTTTTACCAGGGCGCTGTCCTACGATAACGTTGAAACCATTATCACGCAAGTTCAAGCTCTGTCCAGGACCTTGAACACCGTAACCGATAACTGCAATCACTTCATCTTTCAATACTTCTCTTGCCTTTTCCAACGGAAATTCTTCGCGGGTTACTACGTTTTCGTCAACACCGCCAAAATTCATTACTGCCATTTTTTCTACTATTAAATGTAATGTGTTAATAAAATAATTCTTTTGTCAGGACAGTTCGCAAACCATCCGCCCGTACCATGTTTGTTCAATGCCACATAACAGCAGCACGGCAAATCGCTTTGCCTTCATTACAGATCGCCATATCATATTTTCCGTTATCAGCCTCCCTCTTGTACAACATGAGTTTCATCCCATATTTGCCTTCAGACTGGTAGGCGATTTCGAAACGTTTGATATCTTTTGTCTTGAACAGGTCAAGATCAAACAGGTCTAGAAGATGTTCCATATACTTGATACTGTTCAGGTGGCCGTTGATATCAAGGTCGCTGTACTTAATGAAATAAGGAACCCCTTCCGTCTCATTCTCCACAGCCGCAATCTTTCCCGGCTTTTCTATCGGGCAGGGGCGATCCGTGACATAAGCGCTCAACCTGGCGATATCCAACAAGGTCGGCCGGCGTGTTTCCACATCGATAGCCGCCCAAATAGAACGAGCGTAACCGAATGTCTTACCGTTGCCATCCACCAGCTCGAAACAACGGCTGGTAAAGAGACGGCCGACTTCATCCACCCAGGTATAAAGAGTTATAGGTTCGGACATGGCTGGATATTCGATCATTTCGATCGCCAGACGGGAAAGAACCCAAGCCGTATGCCGTTCTGACATATCGTTGAAACCGAATCCGCGTTCAGCAGCATGGCTGGATGCGACATGTATCAGATAGTTTCCGATCATCGGTATCGTTACACGTCCACGAAAATCCAACAGGTACGGTTCCGTGACGAAATGAAATTCCCCTATTTTGCTTTTATCTTTATCCATGATTCTTTTCTGTTGGGGCAGTTCGCAAACCACCCGTACGTTATTTTTTTTCCTGCAACTTACGTTCCATTTCGGCCAACATATCGCTTAAACGCTCGACACGGCTTTTTGTGATCGCAACGCGACCGGAACGGATGAACTGCAAGACACCGATCGTTTCGCTCAACTCCCTGAAAAGGGCTTGCGTCTCATCGTAATGACCACTCTTTTCGAGAACGACACACGTTTCGTTCATTTCCAGAATACGGGCGTTATATTTGCGAATCAGATTCTCGACCGTCCCCATCTTGATAAACAACTCGGTGCTCAGCTTATAAAGGGCGATCTCCTGGAAAACTAGATCTTCATCCGTATTATAGTAAGCCTTCAAGATATCCACCCGTTTGTCGATCTGCTTCACAACCTTGTCGATCATATCTTCATCAGCAAATGTCGTGATCGTAAATTTATGTATACCCTGTATGGCGGAAGGTGAAACGGAAAGCGTCTCGATGTTCAACTGCCGACGTGTAAAGATAATCGTAATCTGGTTCAGAAGACCTACTGTATTCTCTGAAAAGATAATAACGGTATATAATTTTTTTGTTGTCATAGCTTCACCTCCTTACTTATCTCCTAATATCATGTTCGTTACGCTTCCTCCGGCAGGCACCATCGGATATACCATACCACACGTTTCCACATTGGCGACCAACACAAACGCTCCGTTATGGTTCAACATCTCGGCAATAGCCTCATCCAGTTCCTCCCGTTTTTCAACGGTGCGGCCAGCGATACCGTACGCTTTCGCGATCGCCACGAAATCCGGGTTCTCCATGATCGTATTCGAATAACGTTCGTGGAAGAACAACTCCTGCCACTGACGTACCATTCCTAAGAAATTATTATTGAGGATAATGATTTTCACATCCAGTTTTTCCTGCATAATGGTTCCCAACTCCTGAATCGTCATCTGCATCCCACCGTCACCGGTAAAGAAGCAGACCGTACGGTCAGGTGCACCGAACTTGGCTCCCATAGCAGCGGGAAGGCCAAAGCCCATCGTCCCCAGACCACCTGAAGTAACCACGCTACGAGTGCGTTTATATTTGAAATAGCGGACACCCATCATCTGGTTCTGTCCGACATCCGTAACTAAAACAGCATCGTTTCCAGTCGCCTCGGACACTTTTCGAACGACTTCACCCATTTTCAAAGATCCGTTCATCGGATACAACTCCTTCTCGATCACCTTTTCATACTCTTCCTGTGCATCAGGCTCAAACTCAGCATTCCACTCCGGACGTTTCCGTTCTTCCAACAACGCAGTTATCATCGGAATGGTATGTTTGGCATTTCCGAGAACCTTCACATCGACCGGTACATTCTTCCCGATCTCCGAGTTGTCGATATCCAAATGGATCACTTTCGCCTGCTTGGCGTATGTCTTCAAATCGCCAGTAACACGATCGTCGAAACGCATACCGATGGCGATCAACACGTCACATTCATTGGTCTTCCTGTTCGGACCGACATTGCCGTGCATACCCAACATACCCTTATTCAAAGGAAAATCGGAAGGCAACGCCGATAGACCGAGAACAGTCGAACCGGCAGGAATGTCATTCTTCAGCAGGAATGCTTTCAGCTCCTCTTCAGCACCTCCCAACAAAACCCCCTGTCCGACCAGGCAGAACGGTTTCTCCGCTTTATTGATCAACGCGGCAGCCGCTTTAATCCGATCCTGGTTGATATCCGGTTCCGGCTGATAGCTGCGGATATAGTCTACTTTCTTATATTCATAATCCACAAATCCAACCTGAGCATCCTTTGCCAAATCGAGTACAACAGGCCCCGGCCGTCCGGTAGAAGCGATATAAAAAGCACGTGAAACAGCCCACGCTATCTCTTCCGGCTTGCGAATCTGGTACGCCCATTTGGTGATCGGTTGCGTAATGCCGATCACATCGACTTCCTGGAAAGCATCTGTTCCAAGCAATGGAGAAGGGACCTGTCCGGCTATGACCACCATAGGAGTGCTGTCCATCAGTGCATCGGCAATGCCGGTGATGGTATTTGTTGCGCCGGGTCCTGAAGTAACCAACGTCACCCCTACTTTACCGGATACACGGGCATACCCTTGTGCAGCATGCGTCGCCCCTTGTTCATGACGCACCAATACATGCTTCAATTTATCCCTGTAATCGTACAAACTATCGTAAATAGGAATCGCTTGCCCGCCGGGATAACCGAAAATCGTATCTACTCCTTCAGCTATCAGTGACTTCAGCAAAGCTTCCGAACCGGTTATCTTCTGTTTCTCCATATCTCTTTATTTTAGTCTTGTGTTTAATCTTCTACTACTCTCACTCCACCCTTATCGGCCGAACTGACCATCTTACCGTAAGCTCTCAAGGCTTTTGAGACGACACGCTGGCGATGAGGCGGCGTAAAGGCTTTTGTGCCGCGGGCTTCTTCCGCTTTACGGCGTTCTGCCAACTCTTCATCGCTTACCTTCACATTAATCGTACGTTCAGGGATATCAATCTCGATTATATCGCCGTCTTTCACCAGTCCAATCGCTCCTCCTGCCGCAGCTTCGGGAGAAATATGACCGATAGAAAGACCGGAAGTACCGCCACTGAAACGACCGTCTGTGATCAGCGCGCACTCCTTGCCTAAATGACGGCTTTTTATATAAGAAGTAGGATAAAGCATTTCCTGCATACCCGGACCACCCTTCGGTCCTTCGTGTGTGATCACCACCACATCGCCCGAGACGACTTTTCCACCGAGGATGCCTTCGCAAGCCGCATCCTGCGAATCGAACACTTTCGCCGGACCGGCAAACTTCCAGATGCTTTCATCCACACCGGCCGTCTTGACCACACAACCGTCCAGCGCGATATTTCCTTTCAGGACAGCCAGGCCGCCATCTTTGGAATAAGCATGCTCGATATCACGGATACATCCGGCGGCACGATCGGTATCCAGTTCCTTATAATAGGTTTCCTGCGATCCCATCCGAATGCTGAAACGATGGGCGGGAGCACTCTTGTATTTCTTGACAGCCTCGTCCGTCACATTCGGCGAGGTGATAGCAAATTTATCCACGGCTTCGGCAAGCGTCATTCCGTCCACACGCTTCACATTCCCGTCTACCAAGCCGTTTTTCAGCAGCTCGTTCATGATTCCCATGATACCACCGGCACGGTTCACATCCTGGACGTGGTAGGTGTGCGTGTTGGGAGCAATCTTGCAGAGGCAAGGAGTCTTGCGGGAGAGCATATCGATATCGTCCATCGTGAAGTCCGCCTCAGCTTCCTGCGCGATGGCGAGCAAGTGGAGAACCGTATTGGTGGAACCACCCATTGCAATATCCAATGACATGGCATTCAGGAAAGCCTGACGGGTGGCGATACTGCGGGGAAGAACAGACTCATCACCGTCACGATAGTATTTATAGGCATTTTCTACAATCTGCCGGGCAGCATCGCGGAACAGCTGTGTACGGCCCACATGCGTAGCGACAATCGTACCGTTGCCCGGAAGAGCCAGGCCGATCGCTTCGTTCAGGCAGTTCATCGAGTTGGCCGTAAACATACCGGAACAACAACCGCATCCCGGACAGGCATTCCGTTCCACCTGTGCGATCCGTTCATCGCTGACCGAAGTGTCGGCCGATTCAATCATGGCATCGATCAAATCCAGATGGCGGTTATCCAGCTCACCGGCTTCCATCGGACCGCCGGAGACAAAGATAGTCGGAATATTGAGCCGCATGGATGCCATTAGCATCCCCGGAGTGATCTTGTCGCAATTGCTAATGCAAACCATTGCATCGGCTTTGTGGGCATTCACCATATACTCGACGCTGTCCGCAATAATATCACGTGAAGGAAGCGAATAGAGCATTCCGTCGTGTCCCATAGCGATACCATCGTCAATGGCAATCGTATTGAATTCGGCAGCAAAGCAACCCAACTTTTCAATCTCCGCTTTTACCTGCTGCCCGATCTCGTGCAGATGGACATGGCCGGGTACAAACTGGGTAAATGAATTCACAATGGCTATAATCGGTTTACCGAACTGCTCTTCTTTCAGACCGTTGGCACGCCACAAAGCGCGAGCCCCGGCCATGCGTCTGCCCTCTGTGCTGTATGAACTTCTTAACGGATTCTTCATCATATTATTTGTTGTTTTCGAACGGCTCACGAACCGCCCCTATTTTCTTATCCTAAATATTATTATATTAAAAAAGCCCTTCTCTGTATGGAGAAAGGCTTAAGAAATATCTTTATATGACTTCACAATTTCTTGCACACCTTTCTCCTTACCTGCTAATGACTAGAAGGACCACCACGAGAATAATATGCAATACATTGTTCATCATCTTTTCTTACATCTTTATTATTGTTTGACGCTGCAAATGTAGAACAATAATTCATACCACCAAAGAAATTAAAAGAAAAATATCAATTTATCTTACATTTCTCAAGCAAAGAAACAAGATAGGCTTGCAGTTTAACACATCCTTCCAATCTTCCATTATCAAATCCGAAATACCTGTCTGGATTGTTTCCGCCTAACTTTTCATATGAAAGAATATGCGAGTAGGCTTCACCATCGTCTTGCTATATATTAAAATAAAAGCAGATCTTTAAGGTGAAGGAAGGCATTCGGACTGGCTTCACCTTAAAGATCTGCTTTCACCCTGTCTCGTACAGATTTAATTATAACTTCTTACGTTTTTGCCCAAGGCCGAAAGCCTTTTTGCCTAATGGCAAAAGCCTTTTCGACCTTGGGCAAAAAGATATTCGACGTAGGTCAAAAACTCTATGGCTTTATAGCCTGACAATAAAAGTATGGCAGTTGCCACTCTATGATACTTTTCGTACCCGACTCATTTACAAGTGTCAGTTATTTACATTTATAGACACCTATAACAGGATTTTTAATACACAGTCAATCTATTTCAGGACGAGACAAAATTAAAAGTCCGGTTGTGTAACTACCCAAATGTCGGAATCGAAACAGTTTCTAAATATAATTCGTATCTTTGACCCCGATCAACAGACTGAACTTATAGAGATAATGAAACAATACAACTTTGACGAGATCATCGAACGTCGTGGAACCAATTGTGTCAAGTACGATCTTCTAAAGAAAGACTTCGGTAACGAGAACCTTGTTCCACTTTGGGTAGCCGACATGGATTTCCGGACACCAGACTTTATTGTCAACGCAATCAAGAAGCGTCTGGAGCATGAGATTTTCGGGTACACATTCGACTCGGATTCCTATTATAACAGTATCATCGAGTGGGTACATTATAAACATAACTGGAAAATCCAACGCGAATGGCTTAGTTATATTCCCGGCATCGTAAAGGGAATCGGCTTCGTTTTGCAATGCTTCACCAAACCTGGTGACAAAGTAATTATCCAGCCACCGGTCTACCATCCTTTCCGCATCGTTCCGGAAAACATGCACCGTGAGGTTGTCTACAACCCGCTCAAAACAGTAGACGACATTTACGAGATGGATTTCGAGAATCTTGAATCGGTCATCGATGAGCATTGCAAAGTCCTGATCCTTTGCAACCCTCATAATCCAGGCGGTGTCGTCTGGAAAAAAGACACACTGGTCAAGTTGGCCGAGGTTTGTGCCAAACACAATATACTCGTTATCTCCGATGAAATACATGCAGAGATGGCTTATCCGCAATATACGCATCATCCGTTTGCAACGGTTTCGGAGACAGCCGCCAATTGCAGCATTACTTTCATGGCTCCGAGCAAGACTTTCAACATTGCCGGAATCGTCACCTCCTACTCGATCATTCCCAATGCGGAAATACGAGAAAAATTCTATTCCTTCATGGAAGCAGGAGAATTCAATGCCGGGACGATCTTTGCCTATACGGCAACAGAAGCGGCTTATACATACGGAGCCGAATGGTTGCAACAGATGCGGATGTATATCACTGAGAATGTCCGCTTCGTAGATGAATATTGCAAATCCAAACTCCCGAAGATCAAAGTCTATCCCCCCCAGGCCTCTTTCCTTGTATGGTTGGATTGCCGTGACCTGAAACTAAGCCAGCCTGAACTGGTAAGCTTGTTCCAAGATAAAGCCGGCCTGTTGCTGAACGACGGAAGCATGTTCGGTCCCGGAGGTGAAGGGCATATGCGTTTGAATATCGGCTGTCCGCGTTCCGTCCTGTCTTCCGCACTGGATGCTTTGAAAAAAGCGATAGATAAGAAATAAAGCCGTTTGCCTATTTAATTATCCAGAGATTGGGCAGACAAGTCGGAAATTATACGTAAATTTGTCACCATTTTATTTATCACAAATACAATTACAAATGAAAATTACAGCAAATAAGTTCGTTGCAGTTACTTACGATCTGAATGTAGGCGAAGGCGAAGAACGCGAATTGATGGAAAGAGCAACAGCTGAAACACCTCTGAAATTCATCTTTGGTACAGGCGCTATGCTCCCCGCTTTTGAAGACGCTCTGAAAGGACTGGAAGTAGGCGACAAATTTAATTTTTCCATAACTCCGGCTGATGCATACGGCGAATATGTGGAGGAACACGTACTGGATCTTCCGAAGAATATTTTCGAGGTAGACGGCAAGTTCGACTCAGAAATGATCAAAGAAGGCAACACGGTACCGATGATGGATTCGAACGGCAACCGCATGAACGGTTCTGTCTTGGAAGTAAAAGAAGATGTTGTCGTTATGGACTTCAACCATCCGTTGGCTGGCGAAACATTGCATTTCAATGGTGAAGTTATTGATGTACACGAACCGACAGCTGAAGAAATCGCAGCCCTCACAGCTCCGGCTGGTGGATGCGGTTGTGGATGTGACGACTGCGGAAGCGGTTGTGGCGACCATAACCACGAAGGTGGATGCGGATGTGGCGGATGCCATTAAAGAATTGACAATTGACAATTTTAGCAAGGGTGAATACATTTGGAAACATATACAGGCTGACCTCTTTCGGAGAGTCGCACGGTCCCGGAATCGGAGGCGTAATAGACGGATGCCCTGCTGGTATCGAACTAGATACGGCATTTATCCAAAGTGAACTGAACCGCCGTAAACCGGGACAGTCCAAAATCACAACCCCACGCAAGGAAGACGACGAAGTACAGTTCCTTTCCGGTATTTACGAAGGAAAAACGACAGGGACTCCGATCGGTTTCATCATCTGGAACAAGAACCAGCACTCGGCGGACTACGATAATATGAAGAATGTTTATCGTCCTTCCCATGCAGATTACACCTACCAGACCAAATACGGAATCCGCGACCCGCGCGGAGGTGGACGTTCGTCTGCACGTGAAACGATCGCCCGTTGCGTAGCCGGAGCAATTGCCAAACTGGTTCTTCGCCAGAAAGGTATCCGGATACAAGCATTTACCTCACAGGTCGGGAACATCAAACTTAACGGTTCATACACGGATTACGACTTGGACAAGGCGGAAGATACGGCCGTACGTTGTCCGGACCCGGCGACCGCCGAAAAAATGGAGGCTTTGATCGCCGAAGTGAAATCCAAAGGAGATACGATCGGCGGCGTCATCACCTGCGTAGCACAGGGAGTTCCCATTGGTCTGGGCGAACCGGTATTCGGAAAGTTGCATGCGGCATTGGGACATGCGATGTTGACAATCAATGCCGTAAAAGGGTTCGAATACGGTGACGGTTTCGAAGCGGCCTTATATCGTGGCTCGGAACGGAACGACCGTTTCTTCAACGACAACGGACACATCAACACCCGTACGAATCATTCCGGTGGCATACAGGGAGGTATCTCGAACGGGCAGGATATTTATTTCCGTGTTGCCTTCAAATCGGTCGCCACCATCCTGATGGAACAGGAAACCGTCAATATGGAAGGTGAAGACACGATCCTGAAAGCCCGCGGACGCCATGATCCGTGTGTTTTACCTCGAGCTGTCCCTATCGTCGAATCAATGGCAGCAATGACACTGTTGGATTTTCTGCTTATGCAGAAAATCCGAAATTGAGAATTGACAATTGACAATTAAATGTATCAGACAATTATCAGATTGTATTTTTAATTGTCAATTGCCAATTATTCATGGTGATAGGGTTCATTATTCAGAATTGTCATCGCCCTATAGAGCTGCTCGATAAAGATCAGGCGGATCATCTGGTGGGAGAAAGTCATTTTGCTTAAGGATATTTTCTCGGCGGCGGCTTTATAAACAGCATCGCTGAAACCATACGGACCACCGACAACAAAAACCAGGCGCTTCGGGACTGTATGCGTCTTTCTTTCTATATAGGTGGAAAACTGCACCGATGTAAATTCTTTTCCTTTTTCATCCAACAAAACCAAATAGTCACCCGGCTGTAATGCTTTCAGAATCAAATCTCCTTCCTTCTCTTTTTGTTGGGATTCGGAAAGATTTTTGACGTTCTTAATATCAGGGATCACTTCTATTTCAAAAGGGATATAATGGACCAGGCGGTTCTTATACTCATTGATCGCTTCCACAAAATAGCCGGCATCCGTCTTGCCGATCACAATCAGCGCAATTTTCATTCGTTTACATTTTAGAGATTGAGGGTGCTAAATTACAGGAAAAAATACATACCTTTGTACGATAATACTCACAAAAAGAGGAGAAAGCTTATGAAACGATTATTTTTGACGTTGGCATTGGTTCTCTCGGTTCTGAGTGTAATGGCTGCCGACATAGTTCCTATATCGAACGCTTTTAAAAGAGGCAACGTCTCGTCGCTCAGTGGATCAATGGACAAGGAAGTCGACATGGCCCTACCGGGTTCATCCAAAAAGTGCAACGCAAACGACGCTGTTTCAATGCTGAATGCCTTCTTCGGAGGGAACAAGCCGACAGGATTCACAGTCGTTCACCATGCTGATAAAAAAGAGACTGGTTTCTTTGTCGGTAAACTACCTACTTCATCCGGTGAATATCGCGTAAACGTGACATACCGTGCAGAAGGAAACAAAGCGATTATACAGTCTATCAGAATTGAATAACAAGATCTTATGATTTATACCTTGTCGCATATAAATCATAAATCATAAATCATAAATCAACAGTAACATGAACGTACAAGAGACAAAAGAACAACTGATTGCGGAACTGATCCGCCTGGCATTCGCAGAAGATATAGGAGATGGCGACCATACGACTTTATGTTGCATTCCGGCTACGGAAATGGGGAAGAGCCAGCTGATCGTGAAAGAAGACGGCGTATTGGCCGGTGTCGAAATGGCTGAACGTATTTTCCACACATTCGATCCGGAGCTGAAAATGACGACATTCATCCATGACGGAGCCGAAGTGAAGAAAGGCGATATCGCTTTCGTTGTCGAAGGGAAGGTACAGTCTTTGTTGCAAACGGAACGCCTGATGCTCAATGTCATGCAACGCATGAGTGGTATTGCAACCACGACACGCAAATATGTCAAAGCATTGGAAGGAACGAAAACACGCGTACTGGATACGCGTAAGACGACTCCGGGCCTGCGCATGGTCGAAAAAGAAGCAGTTAAAATCGGTGGAGGTGTCAACCATCGTATCGGGTTGTTCGATATGATTTTGCTGAAGGACAACCATGTGGACTTTGCCGGCGGTATCGAAGCGGCCACTGAAAGAGAAAAACAAGGATTTGAAGATTGAAATCGAGGTTCGTAACTTCGACGAGTTACAGGAAGCAATGCGTGTCGGCGGTATCGACCGTATCATGCTGGACAACTTCAATATCGAGAATACGAAGAAAGCCGTCGAAATGGTTGCCGGACGTTACGAGCTGGAATCTTCAGGTGGCATCACATTCGCCACGCTTCGCGATTATGCCGAATGCGGTGTGGATTATATCTCAGTCGGAGCCCTGACACACTCTGTCAAGGGGCTGGATATGAGCTTTAAGGCTTGCTAAAGACATTAAGGCGGGCGGATCTCGTCTCTACGAAATACGCGTCACGACGCCCCCCTCTAACAGGTATTGCTGATTGCTTTCCGGGCATGTGGCGATACCTTTTTCATTGAAGGAGAGGCGATGCCCGTATTCGCTCACCCAACCGATCTGACGGGAAGGATTGCCGACAACCAAAGCGTATGGCGGAATATCTTTGGTGACCACGGCCCCTGCGCCGATCATGGCATATTCGCCGATCGTATGCCCGCAAACGATCGTTGCGTTCGCACCGATAGAAGCACCTTTGCCGACATACGTCTTCAAATATTGGTCTTTACGGGAAACGGCACTGCGGGGATTGACCACATTTGTAAAAACGCAGCTGGGTCCTAAAAAAACATCATCCCCACAAGTCACGCCGGTATAGACGGAGACATTGTTTTGTACCTTCACATTATTCCCTAAAACCACCAGAGGAGAGATCACGACATTCTGCCCGATATTACAATTCCGACCGATTGTGCACCCCGGCATAATATGGGAAAAATGCCAGATGTGTGTGCCGTCTCCAATTGTGCATCCGGGATCGATAACGGCTGTTTCATGTGCCTTATAAGTTTCCATTTACTTATATATTAAGAAGATTGTCGGTTTCTTGCTCAAATCAGGAACCTTTCCGGCCCATTCTTTAACAGGACGCGTATGGATATATTCATCTTCGCAAGTGATATTCGAAGCAATACACAATTTGGTCGAAGGACGGCACGTGCGGATCAACTCCTCCGCCAATTTATTATTGCGGTAAGGCGTTTCGATGAACAACTGCGTCTGGTTCTCCGAATAAATGCGCCCTTCCAGCTTCTTGATCGCATTCGTACGCTGTGAAGCATCGATCGGCAGATAGCCATGAAAAGCAAAGCTCTGCCCGTTAAAACCGGAACCCATCACCGACATCAGGATCGAAGAAGGGCCGACCAGCGGAACCACCTTGTAACCTTTACGCTGTGCAATAGCCACCACATCTGCCCCCGGATCGGCAACCGCCGGGCAGCCGGCCTCCGAGATCACACCGACCGACTCGCCTTCCGCCAAAGGAGCCAGATAAGCGGCAACGGCTTCGGCCGACGTATGCTTGTTCAATTCATAAAAGACAAGATCGTCAATCACGATCGAAGGCTCTGTCTTTTTCAGGAAACGGCGTGCCGTACGTACATTTTCGACAATGAAATGACGGATGGAAAGGATAACCTCCCGGTTGTATTCGGGAAGGACCCGGCGATGTTCGACGTCGCCAAGCGTGACAGGGATGAGATAGAGAGCGGACATGAATTTATGATTTATGATTTATGATTTATGATTTATGACCATGATAAAAAAGGCGACATGGCCATAAATCATAAATCATAAATCTTAAATCTTACGCAAAAGTAGTATTTTTGCCGAAAACAAGCGAAAAGAGATGGCACTTCCGATAGATTTTATCACACGTACCCGCGCATTGCTGGGAAATGAGTTCGACAGTTTCGAAGCGGCGTTGCAGGCCGATGTCCCTGTCAGTATCCGTATCAACGAGAAGAAAGGCACTCCTGCTCCGTCGACGACCGGTGCGCCGTGCGAACGGGTGGCCTGGTGCGAGACAGGCTATTACCTGCCCGAAAGGCTTTCGTTCACCTTCGATCCGCTCTTCCATGCCGGCGCCTACTACGTACAGGAAGCGTCGTCCATGTTTCTCGAACAGGCGATCCGCAGTCATGTGAAAACGCCTGTCCGATGTCTCGACCTATGTGCCGCTCCGGGAGGTAAATCGACCCATCTGGCGGCGTGCCTGCCGGAAGGGAGCCTGCTGGTCAGCAATGAAGTGATCCGTAGCCGGAGTCATATACTTGCGGAAAATATCGCCAAGTGGGGAAATCCGAATTGCATCGTGACAAACAATGATCCGAAAGAGATCGGCTGCCTTACGCATTTCTTTGATGTGATCGTCGCCGACGTACCCTGTTCCGGCGAAGGCATGTTCCGCAAAGATACCGATAGTACAGGCGAATGGAGTATCGCGAACGTCGAACTCTGTGCCGGACGCGGACGCCGCATCATCCACGATGTCTGGAACGCACTGAAGCCCGGTGGTCTGCTGATCTACAGTACCTGCACCTACAACATGGAGGAGGATGAAGAGAATATCCATTATATAACGGAAGAATTGGGAGCCGAAGCACTGCCCATCCCCGTGAAGGACGAATGGCAGATCACCGGCCCGCTCAAATACGACCATCCGGTCTACCGTTTTTTCCCGCACAAGACCAAGGGCGAAGGTTTCTTCCTCGCCGCCCTGCGCAAAGCGGACGGCGAGACGGAGGAGATCCGGTTCAAAAACAAGAATAAAAAAGAAAAGGGAAAAACAGTTCCTGCCGTCCCGGAAGCAGCCAGAGCCTATCTGTTGGACACCACCTCCTTCACACCCGAATGGAGCGGAAGTACCCTCTGGATGCTCCCCGAACCCGTCCGAGACGTGTATCCCCTGCTCCGCGAGCACCTGCGCATTCTTTCGGCCGGGATCTGCATGGGCGAAGCCAAAGGAAAGGACTTCATCCCCGCCGAAGAGCTGGCACTCAGCACGGCCCTGCGCCGGGAGGCTTTTCCTACGGTCGACCTCGATTGGGAGGACGCCATCCGGTATCTGAAAAAAGAAGCCCTTCTCCTCCCCGACAGCACCGAAAAAGGCTATGTCCTGGTCTGTCATAAAGGTTTCCCGCTCGGCTTCGCCAAACATCTCGGCAACCGTGCCAACAACCTCTACCCGCAGGAATGGCGCATCCGCACAGGGTATGTGCCGGAGAAGGTGAAGACATTCGAAATGAAGGTTTAGGGACGTGACGGCCGCTTGTGATAGACACTATTCGCTTTTCACCACCTCCGCCGGATTACTGTTGGCCGCCCTCAACACTTGCCCCAGCACGGTAAGGAGCACCACCGCGACCACTCCCGTTATCACGCCGGCCAACAACCACCAGGGGATGTCCGTACGGTAGGCATACCCTTGCAGCCAACGGCTCATGACGATGTAAGCCAACGGGAGCGCGACCGCGCCGGCAAGCATCACCTGCACCGTATATTCGCGGAAGAACATGCGGATGATATCGCCCACTCTGGCCCCCACCACCTTACGGACAGCAACCTCCTTGCGCCGGCGCTGCGTGGAGGCTGAGGCTACGGCATAAATGCCGAACAACGAGATCAGCAGGCAAACGATCGCCAGGACGGAAAACATCTTCAAGCCGGCTTGCTCCGAATAATTCAGACGGTCATACATCTCGCTTAACCGTACCGGATGAACATCTACAAAAGAAGCATCTATCTCGGGCAACACTGCGTTTATCCGCCGGATCGCCTCTTGCTCCTGCCCCGGCACAGCACGGACATACAGACTGTTTGTCGGATAAACCGATGGGAAGAAGATCGTTGGAAGAATGCGGCTACGAAGCGAAAAGAGATGGAAATCCTTCACAACACCGACCACCCGGTATTCTTCCGGCTCATTCAATGTCATGCGGATAATGGTACCCACCGGCTCCTCAAGCCCCATCGCCCGGACAGCTTCCTCGTTGAGCACGACTTTACGCTCTCCGCCTTCACCCAACCACTCCCCTTGAAGCATGTTGACCTTGAAGGTTTCGGCAAACCGGCTGTCGGTCGGCACGACACAGAATGCCGATTTTTCGGATTGCGTCTTCCCCGGCCACTCGATATCCGTTTTTATGTCAGAAGGAGTCGCACTGTGCTTCGGCGTAAAATAGGTATCCGTCACATTCCCGACTTGCGGGATCGAAGCCAACTCCTTCAATAAGGCCACCCGCACATCCTCATTAATAAAAAGCTGTATGCCGGACAAATAGACAATCCCATTGCGGTCGAACCCCAGATCCTTGTGATTGACGAAACGCATTTGCAACATCACCACCCACGCAGCGACAATAAATAGAATACTGACAGCCAATTGCAAGGTAACGGCAACACGTTGCAAGCCCAATTGCCCGGTCGTCTTCCTTTCCGCCCGCGGCCGGACAGCCAACCGGCTTAACCGCCAAAAAAGGACAGAACCGACAAGGAGTACCAATAGCATCACTCCTACTCCGCAGAGGGCAAAAAGCCCTAATACCCGCGGCATCTCCATCGAAATCCCCAGCAATCCGGAAAAGACCGGATTGACAGCCACCACCAAATAGCAGGCCGGAAGCAAAGCCAAAAGAATGGCACAAGTCAATTCAAACAACATTTGCCCGATAAGCTGTCCGCCCGACGCTCCATTCACAGCCCTCAGACGCAACTCGCGCATGCGTTGACGAAAAAGATCAAGATGCAGATTCAGGAAGTTAAACAAGGCGCTGAAAAGCAACAACATTCCGGCGACAACGAACAAACGTATGAAATTCAGTGTAAACGGAGCCTCATCCTTCAGCCGGTAGCGTACGTCTCCTATCGGCAACATCCGTATTTCGACATTCTCGTTCGCCAGTGACCGCGAAGGATAATCACGCAATTGACCGGCAAGGCGACCGACATCCGTATAAGGAGGCAACTTCGCATACATCTGCAAAGAGGCAAAATTCCATATCGCCTTCCCGGATTCATCCACAAAGGTCTTATGCATCTTTATCTGCTCATGGGAAAGAATAGCCTCAAACGACAAATTAGTGTTGCTTGGGGGATCTTTAATGACTGCCGTAACGGTATAAGGCGGATCATATTGAGTCAAGCCTGTACTTTTTACAGACTGTCCGATAGCCTTTTCCACGTCCCCGAACAAACGTACGGCAACCGTTTCCGTCAGGATCATATTATTGGCGACTTGCAACGGATGCCAGGCGTCGCCACTCACGATTGTCTGCGGAAAAACATCTAAAAAAGCGCTGTCCGTAAAAAGCGTAAGCAATCGGACGTAGGGCGTCCCTTCGGTCTTGCAGTCATTTTGATCGATAAAAAAGACGGTAGAGGTCTGCATGGCAGGAAACCGGTCATGCAGTTTCCGGTCCAGAATGCCCGACACCATATCGTTTGTCTTGCCTGCCTGTTTGTCAAACGAGTAAACACGATAAATGCGATCAGCATCAGGATAGAAACCATCATACGACGTCTCATAACGCAACCAATAGAGCGCCGGGACGAAACAGGCAAGTCCGAAGGCCAATCCGAAAATACCGGTCAGCGACTGCGTCTTGTATTTCCACATATTGCGGAAAGCGATTTTCAGATAAAGTGCAAGCATGATACCATCTAATTAAAGTTACGACTCTTGAAACAAGGGCAAAAAACATGCCAATACGCATAATTATATAATATACAACACCTTGCAACAATGCAAGGCCATCAGAAGTGTCTAATTATTTGACAGCGGTGTAAATATATTAGACACTTTCCAGGGGATTCCGGCCGGACGGAGCAGTCACGCCTCTCTGCCCGACCACATGTCACGCCTATCAACCGCCTCCCACTTCGCTTACGTGTTGAACAACATAATAAATATATTGATATTCAAAGCCATAATCCAATATAAAAAGGTAAGTTTGCCTTCAACATAAATACAAACAATATGGCTACAAAAAGCTACAAATGGTTCTTCGACCTCACCGAAAACCTTCTGACAAAAGACGTGACGAACGACTACATCGCCACAGTGAAAACCCTCCTTCCGAAGACGGTCGACAACCTCGCCGATGACATCGTGAAGGAAACGGCCTACAATCGCGAGACAGTCATCGGCGTCATCACCCTGTATGACAAGAAAATCATCGAATCGGTCTGCCAGGGCAACACCGTCAACACCGGCTCGACGCTCTACGCACCGGCCCTGCCCGGCTCGTTCATCGGGACGGACGGCGTGGTGGACCGCACCAAGCACAAACCGTATGTGAACATCAACCCCTCGACTGGCTTCCGCAAGGAACTGGAAACGGTACTGCCCGTCTTTTCAGGCAACGTGCTCGACTCAGGCGGCGCATACATCGGACTGGTGACCGACTCGGCCACCGGACGCACGGACGGATTCATGACACCGGGCAACACGATCGACATCACGGGCAAGAAGATCCGCAGCCTCAACGCCGACGGGTCGGGCATCGGAAGCATCAAGTTCGTCAATGTCGAAACAGACGCGGTGGCGGCAACGATCGCTTCGCTGACGATCAACGATCCGGGGCGTGTCATACTGGTCGTCCCAGCCAGCCTTACGGATGGGACATACCGGCTGGAGATCGAAACGTATTACAGCAACAACAACACATTTCTGAAATCTCCCCGTACATTGATATATACACCCCTTTACATCGGCAAGGTTCCAAGTAGCGGTGGCAGTGGCGAAGATGAAAGACCGGGAGAACTCTAACGGCTTTCAACAGATATTTTCCTATGGTAGCCGTAGGTGCTCATCTATGGCTGCCATAGGTGGGCATCTACTCCTACCATAGGCGAGCGGCTACGGTTGCCGTAGGTGTCCACCGACTTTTGCCATAATTATCCTTACTCAAGATCGGAGAAGGAAGATCCATAACAGCTACATTTTATTTTTCAGATATTCATAAATAGCCAACTGTGCCCGGACTTTCACCGGGTTATCATCCCGTTTGAAGTTGTTATGCAAATGTTCGTCGATCAGACAGGCTTTCACATTATCTTGCAACTGTATTTTCAGAATATCTATAATGCATTGCTTGATTTCCGCATTCAGAATCGGAAAAGCCGTCTCTATACGGCGATTCAAGTTCCGGCGCATCCAATCGGCGGAAGTCAGGAACAAATCTTCCTCGCCGTCATTATAGAAGTACCAGATGCGGGAATGTTCCAGAAACATATCCACTATACGGGTCACCCGGATATTCGCACTGAACGGACGGTTCGGAACCAAGCAACAAATTCCCCGGACAATCAGATCGATTTCCACCCCGTTCTCGCTTGCGTTATACAATTCATTGATCATATTCTGGTCATGCAGTCCGTTCATCTTCAACACGATGCGTCCTTTACGTCCGGCCTTCACGTGCTCAATCTCCCGATGGATCATGCGAGTCAGTTCCGGCACCATATTGAAGCGGGCGACCAGCAGATGGCGGAATGTCGGTCCGGCCAGCTTCCCTTCCAGCACCGCAAACACTTTGTTTATATCGGTTATCAATTCCGCATTCGAAGTCAGCAACGCCATATCGGAATAGATGCGTGCCGTTTTTTCATTGAAATTGCCGGTACTCAAATAGGCAAAATCCCGCCGTTTGCAGCCGTCTTCCGTATCTTTCCGCAGAATAACCGCCACTTTTGCATGTACTTTCAGACCGGGAATGCTATAGATGATGCGAATACCCGCCTGCTCCATCCGTTCGGCCGTACTCATATTGTTTTCTTCGTCGAAACGGGCTTTCAACTCCACAAAGACCGTCACCTTCTTCCCGTTCTGAGCAGCGCTGATCAACGTGTTGATAACAGCCGAATTCTCCGCCACCCGGTATTGCGTGATTTTGATCTCATCTACTTTCGGATCAAAAGCCGCCTCCATCAAGAAGCGGATCAGGTAGTCGAAAGACTGATAGGGGAAATGCAACAGGATATCCCGTTTTTTCACCGCCCGGAAGACAGAGCCCATCTCGTCCAGAAAAGGCACACGCATGGGAGACGGGACCAGCTGCTCCAGTTCTTTTCCTCTTGGATTCGGCAGTTTGATCAGATCCTGCAAATTGTTATACCGTCCTCCCAATACCAGATCGTCTGTGGTAATACCAAAAGCATTGCATATAAACGCCAAGAAATCATCGGGCATATTGCTGTCATACATAAACCGGCTTAAGGCACCGATCTTGCGCTTTTTCACTTTCTTACGAATGTTTTCCACGATATTCCCGCCTTTCTCGTCATCCAGGTAAATATCGGCATCCCGTGAAATCTTGATACTATAACAACTCTCCACCACATAGCCGGGGAAGATACTGGACAAATTGGCCCGGATAATATCGTCGATAAACATGATATAGTGTTTTCCTTCATGCGTAGGCAATTCGATAAAACGAGGTACTTTCGCATACGGGATTTTCATCAGGGCATAATAATAGTCCGGCACATAATCCGGCTCCGCCATCCGCTTGCTCTTTTTCACCATCCGGATCACCAGATAAAGACGACGGTCGCGTATGAACGTACGGATATCCCCCGCTTGTATCATGACCGGCGAGAGAAAAGGGAACACCTCTTCATTGAAAAAGTTATGCACGAATTCTTCATGAAACGGTTCCGGCCGGCTGTCCTGATACAGGTAGATATCCTGCCGGTTCAATTCCTGCAATACTTTGGAGAATATGCGATAGTATTCGCGCTGCTGTCGGTTCACCTCTTCCGTGATTTCGGCAAGCGTCTCTTCGGCTTCCGCCCCGCTTTCTTCGGTGAAGTTCTTTTTCATGATTACTCCCCGGTGCTCGGCAACCCTTATTTCGTAAAACTCTTCGAGATTGGACGAATAGATCGACAGGAACTTGATACGCTCATAGATAGGGAGCGTTTCATCCTCCGCTTCCAGCAAAACGCGATAGTTGAAGGACAACCAGCTAATATCACGTTTAAAGTATTTATGTGAATTCTCCATCGTATTATTATCTTCGGTCGGTAAATATAAATACTTTTGTGGGATAAAAGAAATTGTTATGCTTAAAATAGGACTTCTTTCAGATACCCACGCCTGGTGGGACGACAAGTACATGGAATATTTCTCGGAATGTGACGAGATCTGGCATGCTGGAGATATCGGTTCGGACACACTGGCGGCACGCCTGGCTGCCTTGAAACCGCTTCGTGCCGTATATGGCAACATCGACGGGCAATCGCTTCGGCTGCAATATCCGCAGGTCGCTCATTTCAAAGTTGAAGAAGTAAACGTGATGATGACACATATAGGAGGCTATCCCGGACGTTATAACCCGCTTATCCGGAAAGAACTGTACGACACCCGCCCTAATCTTTTCATTGCCGGACATTCGCATATCCTGAAAGTCGCTTTCGACAGAAGTTTGAATTGTTTGTATATAAATCCGGGAGCAGCCGGTAAAAGCGGGTTTCATCAGGTAAGGACTCTGGTACGTTTCGTTATAGACGGGAAACAGATCAAGGATTTGGAAGTTATTGAATTGGGGAACCGATAAGAAGGTGTCAAAACATCTTCATCACGATCTTTCAGTAAACAGTAATTTGTTCTGACATACCTCCTTATCGATTCTAACAACCAGCACAACAGAAATTTTCTGCCAGCAGGACCGTGTTTTGCAAATAAGCAAACTCCTGTTCAAAATATTCGCTGAAAACACCCGAACCCAGATTTTCTTCAATCTGTTTGGAAGTCCAGAGCTTTCCGTTCGGTTGTTTGATCTGATCCATGACCTTTTCTGAACGCACACACATCACATACAAGTTCACCAGATGTTTCACCTTTTCGTTCTCAAATGTGTACCGAATCAGGAAGCGGGGCATGACATCTTCTTTTTCACCCAAGCCACCCATTGTTTCACGTACCGTACTTTCTATACTATGACGGAACAAAACATAGCTGTAGAACGGATAGTCGATCGTATCCGGAGATACAAAAGACTTCTTCCCTCTGTTTACCAGATAAAGCATTCCCTGATAAATAACAGCCACACGTACGACAGGATGATAATACTTTTTTGGTAACGAACGACTTACGGATCGAGCTATGCAACCTATCACCTTTCCACCGTCGTTCAGAACAGGTAACCACATTTCTTTCCGAAGGCTACCTTGCATCATCGAAATCCTTATCTGTTCATATAGAATCAAAAAGACTCCGATAACGATCCCAAGCTCCCTGTATAAAAAACGCTCCATACGCACGCTCTGCATCGTTTCGGGCAGAATACTGTATACCAAAATAATAAACAGATGCAATGTATAAAGGTTCTGGATCAGCTGGGCGACAAAAAAGAATTCATTTAACGTAGTACGCATCAATGTCCGCTTGTAGGTCGGATGCTGAGACGTCCGGATTCGCCGCAATATTGTTCGCTTGGCAAACCCTAAAAACGCCAATACCACTACCAACAAGACTTCTGTTATCAACGGAGAATAAATAAACAACACCGGCTCAAGCCGAAGGCAAAGAAAAATCGAATAAAGAACTAATGTTGTCGCAGCCGGTAATAACAAAAATTGATAAACCTTATCCTTACTCAGTATCTGAAACAAAAAAATACAAACGAAACAAAAGGTAACGCCGATTATGAAGGATAACAAATATGAAAAATAATTATCCAAAAACATAAACAGCAACAGTGGCACTAAGCCTATAGCCTGATTATCCAGGCTCCTCTTCACTTTGTTCATACCCTTTCCACCTTTTTTCCCTTTATAACATAACAAACTGTACAGAGAAATGTTTTCGCCATCATACGTGTTTTTCAGCGTGATAAGAGGAACGGACCAGTGGAGCGCTTTCCACCTTTTTGAACCCTTTTTGTAAAGCAATTGATTTATAAGACTCAAACTGTTCGGGCGTAACGTATTCTTTTACCGGAATATTTTTCCGGCTTGGCTGCAAGTATTGCCCGATTGTCAAGACGGAGACACCGGCAGCCCGCACGTCATCCATCAATTCGCAAACTTCCTCGACTGTTTCACCTAGGCCTACCATTATACCGGTCTTGGCAACAACGCCTTGTGCAGCTATACGCGCAAGCACGGAGAGGCTCACTTCGTACTTCGCGGCACTACGCACTTCGGGACTGATACGGCGAACGGTTTCCATATTATGGGATATTATTTCGGGAGCGGCTGCCACCACTTTATCCACCAGTTCCAACCGTCCCTGAAAGTCGGGGATTAAGACCTCTACTGTCGTTTCAGGATTAACCGCTTTTATCGTACGGATCGTATCCACCCAATGCTGCGCACCCAAATCAGGCAAATCATCCCGGTCGACAGAAGTAATCACCGCATGTTTCAAATTCATCAGTCGGATGCTTTCCGCCACATTCGCAGGCTCCTTCGGGTCCAACGGGAGCGGCTTGCCAGTCAACGTATTGCAGAAACGGCAAGAACGCGTACAGATATCTCCCGCAATCATAAAGGTAGCCGTCCCTCTGCTCCAGCACTCTCCCATATTCGGACATTTCCCGCTGGTGCAGATCGTATGCAGGCAGTGGGATTCAACGATGCTTTTTGTTCGTGTGAACTGTTCGTTCCCACCCAGCCGGATTTTTAACCAATCCGGCTTTCTCAAATGTTCTGACATTATAAGTTACAAATTATCAAATAAAAAGTTAGACATTCTGGTATACAGATGATAGCGGGTGTTTCCACCGTAAATACTATGATTACGGTCTTTGTAAACCTGCATTTCAAACTGTTTACCGGCTTGTACCAAGCTCTCAGCATAATCCATTGTCTGCTGGAAATGCACATTATCGTCGGCTGTGCCATGAATCAACAACAACTTCCCCTGCAAATCCTTCGCCAGACGGATCGGTGAAGTAGCGGCATACCCTTCAAAATTTTCTTTTGGCGTACGCATGAAACGTTCCGTATAGACAGAATCGTAATATTTCCAATCGGTAGGAGGTGCAACAGCAATACCGGCTTTGAAAGTTCCATTGCCAACACTCATGGCCATCAGCGTATTGTAACCGCCGAAGCTCCATCCCCAGATAGCCATGCGGCTCTTGTCGACAAACGGCAATTTACCTAAAGCCTGTGCCGCTTCCACCTGGTCCTTGGATTCCAGTTCCCCCATCCGCAGATAGGTACATTTACGGAAGGCTTCTCCGCGGGCTCCTGTACCACGTCCGTCCACACAAACCGTAATGATCCCGTTAGCCGCCAGATATTGTTCCCAGTCAAAGCTATATTTATCCAATACCTGCTGGGAGTTCGGGCCACTGTACTGGAACATCAGAACCGGATATTTTTTCGACTCGTCGAAATCGACCGGCTTCACGATCCATGCATTCAATTCATAATCGGAAGCTGTACGCACTTTGATAAACTCTTTCTCGGCATATGAATAGCCAGCCAGCTTATCGACTAAACGGGCATTATCCTGCAGGACACGCAGGACTTTATTCGACTTCGTCTCGTTTACGGTGATTTTAACCGGCGTATTTGCATTTGAATATTGATTTACATAATAAGCGAAGTTATCGCTGAATGTGGCATTATTCGTTCCTTCCTGTGTGGAAAGTTTCGTCTTTACTCCTTTCGCATCGATTTTATATATAGCACGCCGGATCGGACTTTCTTCGGCCGATTCATAATAGACCGTCTTTGTCGCTTCATCATAACCCAGAAACGCAGTCACATCCCAATTGCCCTTCGTCACCTGGCGCTGCATGACACCCGTAGGAGAATACAGATAAATATGCGCATAACCATCCTGTTCGTTTACATATGAGAAACTGTTCGCATAGAAATGGATGGAGTTCAACCATTCCGAATCGACATAAGCCTTATTTTCATCACGCAGGATCAAACGAAAAACACCGCTTTTCGGATTCGCATAATACATATTGAAAACATTCTGATGACGGTTCAAGGTCATCACAGCCAACTGATCGTCATTATTCGTAAAAACAATCCGCGGAATATAGCTGTCCGCTTCTACCGGAACTTTCAATTCTTTTGTATCCTTCGTCGTCACGTCATAAGAATGCAACGTAACTTTCGAATTCTTCTCACCAGCCTTCGGATATTTATAATTATAATAGCCGGGATATAATCCCTCTCCGAACATCTGCATCGAATATTCGGGAACTTCCGATTCGTCGAAACGCACAAAAGCCAGCTGCTCGCTGTTCGGAGACCAAGCCATCAGGTTCGTTACGGCAAACTCTTCTTCATAGACCCAATCGGTAATGCCATTCAGGATTTTATTCATTTCACCGTCTTTCGTCACCTGGACCTCTGTATCATAATCGAATTTACGAATCCATATATTATTGTCACTTACATAAGCGACCATCCTCCCGTCCGGCGAGAATGTCGGAATCATCTGCTTGCCTTTCGAATCTGAAATCGGTTTCACATAATTACGGCGCACATCGTAGTCATACACATTCGCCTTGAATGAACGGCGATAGATCGGTTCCGTATCGCGCCATACAAGAATATGGTGTCCGGTACTGCTAATCGTGTATCCGTCGAACTTGTCAAACGTACACTCACGCGCTTTCTCTGTATTGAATAAAGTATCGACCGGATTTCCAGTACGATAAGAATACTTTATAATCATGTTGCGAGCATCATTCATCGCCGTATAATGCTCGCCATCAGGCATAGAACGCATTTCTCCAATATTAGTAACCTGGCGGAACTGACCGTCTGTAATTTCTTTTAAATCGACACGTTTGCTCCCATTCTGGGCTGCCAGGCTCCCAACCAGCAAGAACGAAAGTAAAGCACCAAAACCTAATCGTTTCATGTATGATTCTATTTTTATCTTAATATTTCAGTTAGAACGGATTGCAAAGTTACTACATTCTTGCGGATTTATTATCTTTGCCCTTATGGAAAACAGCAAACCATATCGTGAATTCGGAGATTTCCTGCGGGAAGTATTTCCTTATAAAGTGCAAAAGATATCAATCAATGCCGGCTTTACCTGTCCGAACCGCGACGGGACGAAAGGTTTCGGCGGTTGTACCTACTGCAACAATCAGACGTTCAGCCCGGAATATTGCCATACAGAAAAAAGTGTAACGGAACAACTGGAAGCAGGCGTTCGCTTTTTCTCCCGCAAATATCCGGAGATGAAATATCTAGCCTATTTCCAAGCCTATACAAACACGTATGACGAACTGGATTCGTTGACTTCTAAATATGAAGAAGCACTCGCCTGTCCGGGTGTCGTCGGACTGATCGTCGGAACACGGCCGGATTGCATGCCGGACGCACTATTGGATTATTTCTCCACTTTATCCCAAAAGAAGTTCGTGATGATCGAATATGGCCTGGAGAGCACGCTGGACCGTACTTTAACCCGTATCAACCGGGGACATACACATGCCGAATCGGAAGAGGCCATCCGCCGCACAGCGGCCCGGAACATATACACGGGAGCCCACTTGATCTTAGGCCTTCCGGGAGAAAGCAGGGAAGAGATATTACACCATGCCGACATTCTGTCCGCCCTTCCGCTCACAACACTGAAGCTTCACCAGTTGCAACTTATCCGAGGCACGCGCATGGCTAGGGAACAGGCGGAACACCCCGAACAGTTTCATCTCTATACCGCCGATGAATACATCGACTTGGTCATTGACTTCATAGAACGATTAAACCCCTCTATTGTCGTAGAGAGGTTCGTATCACAATCCCCTAAAGAGTTGCTGATTGCACCAGATTGGGGGCTTAAGAATTTTGAATTTACAGCCAAGGTAAATAAACGTATTTCAGAACGAAATGCGCGGCAGGGGCGTCTGCTCAATCCTCCTTCTTCGGAGCCAGTTCTCCCTGGTATGTGATATTCTGCCTATTAGTCGGCGTAACGCTTATGATCGCGGAACCATTTGAAAATACTTGCACATCGAAACGGAAAGTATCTTCTTTGGTACGGGCTACGAATTTAATTCGAGCGGTCCCCTTCTTATCGAAGGTTGATTGATAATCGGTAATTGATTCTTCAAAACGCATCCCGTCACCTCCACCATACGGTAAAGAATATGCCCTACCGAAATAAGGCAGATAAGAAATCGCCGAATCACCGCGCATTTCAAGAGAATAAGGAGTCGTCAGATGAACCGTACGTCCTCCCATTGGTAACGCCCGATCTACCTCGATCGTAAACCGACCGTTTTCTATCATTTCCTTTATTTCTTTTGCTTTCTGTTCTTCCCTTTCCTTCTTACTTTGAGAATAAAGGGATTGTCCCCCGAAAAAAAGAACAATCCCTACAAAAAAGAATAACCTAATGTTTCTCATATAACCTTAAATAACTAAACACTATTATTTGCCTATGTATATATAAGACAATTCTAAGCCTTGAAAGGTTTATTCGTTTATCATTAAATTACCTTAAAAACAAAGACTTGATTACGATCCGATTTCAAACATTAACTACTTGCATTTGTATATGTCCCTTAACTTTGCTTTATTTGTCCCTTCAATTTTCTGAAACAGATTAATAATTTTATGGAGAAAAAACATCAGTATCAAGGATTAACCAAACAAGAAGTAGAAGAAAGCAGGCGCCTTCACGGCGAAAATATCCTCACTCCTCCAGAGAAAGCCTCTCTATGGAGCCAATTTCTTGAAAAATTCAATGACCCGATTATCAAGATCCTATTGGTGGCATGGTTCTTATCCATGATTATCGCCGGCGTACATTGTTGGGGACCGGAGGCTAAAGGCTTCACTGCCTTCCTCGAACCGATCGGCATATTCTTTGCAATCATGTTGGCATCTTGTGTCGGCTTCTTTTTCGAAGTCAAAGCAAACAGGGCATTCAATGTTTTAAACACGGTCAATGATGATATTTTCGTGAAGGTGATCCGTGAAGGGAATATCTGCCAAATTCCGCGAAAAGAGGTTGTCGTCGGCGATATAGTCGTACTTGAAACGGGAGAAGAAGTCCCTGCCGACGGACATTTATTGGAAGCAATCTCCCTCCAGATTAACGAATCGACACTGACCGGCGAACCGATCATCAGCAAGACGACAAATGAAGCCGACTTCGACGAAGAAGCGACCTACCCGTCCAATGTAGTCATGCGCGGAACGACCGTCGTTGACGGACACGGTGTAATGGCAGTGGAGAAAGTCGGCGATGAAACCGGATACGGGAAAGTGTATGAAGGCTCGCAGATAGAAAATAATATCGACACACCGTTGCAGATGCAGCTGGCAGGGTTGGCAAAGGTGATCAGTAAAGCCGGCTATGCGATTGCTGCCATCACTTTCATTGCGCTGCTGACAAAAGTCTTGCTGTCCTCATCCGGGATGCCGGTCATGGACTTGATCTCGCACATCCTGAATATCTTTATGGTAGCCGTCACGTTAATCGTCGTTTCCGTACCGGAAGGCTTGCCGATGAGCGTGACACTCAGCCTTGCACTCAGCATGAACCGCATGCTGAAAACAAACAATCTAGTCCGTAAAATGCATGCCTGCGAAACAATGGGGGCTACCACGGTTATCTGTACCGATAAGACCGGGACACTTACGCAAAACCAGATGCAGGTATATCAAACGAACTTTTACAACCTGAAAGACCAGAAATTGGTAGACGATGAACTGAGCGTGCTAATCAAAGAAGGAATATCGGTCAATTCGACTGCCTTCCTCGATTTCTCCGAAGAAAAGATAAAAACATTGGGGAACCCGACGGAAGCAGCCTTGCTGCTATGGTTGAACAGCCAACATCAGAATTATCTGGAAATAAGAGAAAATGATCGGATACTGGACCAACTGACATTCTCCACCGAACGGAAATATATGGCAACAGTCGTACAATCATCCTTATTGGGCAAACGCGTGCTGTATGTCAAAGGTGCCCCGGAAATCGTACTGGCGAACAGCAATCGGGTGGCTATCGACGGAACCTACAAACCGGTAGAAGAATGCAAAGCCGGTATCGAAAAGCAACTGCTGAACTATCAGAACCAAGCTATGCGTACGTTGGGATTCGCCTATCAGATACTGGAAGACGGGCAGGATGCCACTTTTTTCGTGAACGGACGACTGCACAAGACGGACCTTACTTATTTAGGTATCGTCGCTATTTCCGACCCTGTCCGTGCTGATGTTCCGGCTGCTGTCCAAAGTTGCCTTGATGCCGGCATCGACATCAAGATCGTGACCGGCGACACTCCGGGAACGGCTAAAGAGATCGGACGGCAGATCGGAACCTGGAAGACCGGAGACACCGAACGCAACATCATCACCGGCCCAGGCTTCGAAGCCTTGACTGACGAAGAAGCGCTGGATCGCGTGCTCGACTTGAAGATCATGTGCCGCGCCCGCCCGACTGACAAACAACGCCTGGTACAATTGTTGCAACAAAAAGGAGCCGTAGTGGCCGTCACAGGTGACGGTACCAACGACGCCCCGGCCCTGAAAGCCGCACAGGTCGGACTATCTATGGGAGACGGAACCTCCGTGGCAAAAGAGGCAAGCGACATCACGATCATAGACAACTCGTTCAGTAGCATTACCCGTGCGGTGATGTGGGGACGTTCCCTGTACCGGAACATCCAGAAATTCCTGTTGTTCCAGTTGACAATCAATGTGGCGGCCTGTCTGATCGTCTTATTGGGCTCCCTGTTAGGAACCGAATCTCCGCTCACGATCACCCAGATGCTTTGGGTAAACCTGATTATGGATACATTTGCCGCCGGTGCACTGGCTTCGCTACCGCCTAACGAACGGGTGATGAAAGACAAACCCCGCCGAAGCGGTAAGGACGGCGACTTTATCATTACCCGCCCGATGGCTTACAACATTTTCGGTGTCGGTCTCGCATTCGTAATCGTTTTGATGGGGTTATTGCTCCGCTTCCATGCACAGGATGGACTGACGCCGCACGACCTATCCTGGTTCTTCAGTTTCTTCGTGATGCTTCAATTCTGGAATATGTTCAATGCAAAAGCGTTTATGGAAGACCGCTCGGCATTCGCCAACCTCAAAGAGAGCAAGAGTTTCCTGACGGTGGCCCTGCTTATCATCGCCGGGCAATATCTGATCGTCACGTTCGGCGGCGAGATGTTCAGTGTCGTCCCGTTATCTTGGAAAGACTGGGGAACCATTATCGGTTCGACTTCTCTGGTTCTCTGGATCGGAGAGATAGGCCGGTTAATCGAAAGATGGAGAAAATAAATAAAAAAAGAGGGTTGCGCCAAAAACTGACGCAACCCTCTTCACTTACATCTAAATCATTAACAGAGATTCTTACTTCTTGTAAGTCTTATACCCATAAACAGCCAAGTCACCCAACTCTTCTTCAATACGGAGCAACTGGTTGTATTTCGCCATACGGTCCGAACGGCTCAAAGAACCGGTTTTGATCTGTCCGCTATTGGTAGCAACAGCGATATCGGCGATCGTAGCATCTTCAGTCTCACCCGAACGATGCGAAGTGACGGAAGTATAACCGTTACGGTGTGCCATTTCGATTGCATCCAGTGTTTCGGATAACGTACCGATCTGGTTCACCTTGATCAGAATAGAATTGGCACAGCCTTCCTCAATGCCTTTCTTCAGGAATTCTACGTTTGTCACGAACAGGTCGTCACCGACCAACTGGCATTTGCTTCCCAACGCTTCAGTCAACAGTTTCCAACCGGCCCAGTCGTTTTCGTCCATGCCGTCCTCGATAGAGTCGATCGGGTATTTAGCAACCAATTCGGACAAATAAGCGACCTGCTGCTCGGCAGTACGCTTAGCACCTTTGGCTCCCTCAAATTTCGTATAATCGTATACGCCATCATGATAGAATTCGGAAGAAGCACAGTCCATAGCGATCGTCACATCCTTACCCGGCTCGTATCCGGCAGCTTTAATAGCGGCCATGATGGAGTTCAAAGCGTCTTCCGTTCCATCCAAAGCAGGAGCGAAACCACCTTCGTCACCGACAGCCGTACTCAGGCCGCGATCGTGCAACACCTTCTTCAAAGCATGGAAGACTTCGGCCCCCATACGCAAACCTTCACGGAAACAGCAAGCTCCAACCGGACGGATCATAAATTCCTGGAAAGCGATCGGGGCATCAGAATGCGAACCGCCATTGATAATATTCATCATCGGGACAGGCAATACATATGCATTCGTCCCGCCGATATAACGGTAAAGAGGCAGGTCCAAATAGTTAGCTGCCGCCTTGGCAACAGCCAGAGAAACGCCTAACATGGCGTTGGCGCCTAAATTAGACTTTGTCTTCGTACCGTCGAGTTCAATCAGTTTATGGTCGACCTCACGCTGGTTCAGGGCGCTCATGCCCAGGATAGCGGGAGCAATTACATTATTTACATTATCGACAGCTTTCAGAACGCCTTTGCCACCATAGCGTTTTTTGTCGCCATCACGAAGCTCGATTGCTTCGTTTTCACCGGTAGAGGCACCAGAGGGAACAGCTGCACGGCCAAAAGCGCCGGAAGCCAAATGTACATCTACTTCAACAGTCGGGTTACCACGTGAATCAAGAACTTCTCGTCCTACTACTTTTACAATTTCCATACTTTTACTATTTGAGTTTTATCTTTCGTATAAATATAACAAAAGAGGACGAGGCTTTGTTGGGGAAAGGGGATCAATATTGTCTATCGCCCCATTTACAACGACATCGACAATTCGATCCGACATTCTAAAGCGTTCATAATGCGATAGAATGTTTATACATAACGAATCCCAAAAGGAAATGCCACCTCCCCTACTTTTTCCGAACAAAACTTTCCGGCTTTCAGATAAACGATTATCTTTGTTACACTATCCGGCATTGGATAGCGACCTAAAACCTGTCAAACTATGAAATCAGACATGTTTATTGATCCGAAATCGGATTACGCGTTTAAAAGGTTTTTCGGCACTGTGTCGAACAAGGAGCTTACAATCGGCTTCCTGAACAGCCTGCTTAACAAGGATATCAAAGATATCATATTCCACAACGTGGAAATGCAAGGCAACAATACTGATAGCAGGAAAGCTGTATTCGATTTGTTTTGTGAAGGATCGGATGGAGAGCTTTTCATTGTCGAAATCCAGAAAAAGAGACAAAAGTACTTCTCCGACCGTGTACTTTACTACGCTTCGTTTGTTATACAAATGCAGGCTGATATAGAAAGCGAGAAGTTCCGGTTGGCAAAGGAGGAGGAGAGAAGACGGTGGAACTATCATATCAACAAAGTGTATGTAGTCTGCTTTTTGGACTTCCGGCTCGATACGCGCTACACAGACAAATATCGTTGGGATGTCGTGCGCATGGACCGTGAACTGAAAATTCCGTTCAGCGAAACACTGAATGAGATCTACTTGGAGCTTCCAAAGTTCAACTTGAACTTTGAGGAATGCGATACGTTTTACAAAAAATTTTTATACACGATGAACAACATAGACATTATGGGACAGTTATCAAAAGAAACAATACAAAACGACAAACTCCTGCGAAAACTCAAAAGCGCTATCGAACTACAACGCATGAGCGCTAAAGAACGCTTAGCATACGAACTAAGCATTGCAGCCGAACGCGACCTGGCTGCCTGCATGGCTACAAGTTTTGAGGAGGGGGAGGAAAAAGGAATAGCTAAAGGCATCACCGAAGGAATGCGCAAAATCATCTTGAACATGAAGCAAGCAGGCATGGATCTTGCCACCATCGCCAAAACTGCGGGACTGCCGGAAAAAGAGGTAGAGGCGCTATTGAAATGAATTACAGCCTTGAAGGATCAAGAAGAACTGCAACGTAATCATATAACGAAGCCCTTGCAACCAAACGATTGCAGGGGCTTGTTTTTTGTCTGCCTCCGGTCTTCACAGAAGGAAGGGCAGAAGAACTTCTTATAATTTCATTAACTTTAGTATTAATATTCACCGCTTGTTCCCCCTCGCGGGGTAATTGGTCGCTCCCAAGTAACGGCTGCAAGGCCGGCTGTCCGGGAAATACCGCACGGTGATATTTAGAATTATTTGATTATAAAATGTCATATGTCTGTAAAGGCGGTACGTGAACCGCCCTTACGATAGACAGTATTGTTTTTTAGTATCAACCGTTATTTAACGATAGCCTTTACAGCTTCTTCACCTTCAACAGCTACAACTACGATACCCTGCGGAGCAGCGATTGTAGCGTTGTCAGAAGAAACAACCGTGTTAGCCACTACCTGGCCCAAGATGTTGCTGATGACAACTTTCTTGCCGGCAGCACCGGCAATTGTTACGTTGCCTTCGCCAGATACAACTTTAACTGTTGCAACTTCCACGTCCTCGTTAGCTGTTGCATCGCCTTCGCCCAATGTAACAACCAGAGCTTTTTCCACCTGATTTGTAAAGCCTAACTTACCGTTCAGGTTGTACAAATAATAATTCGGAGCAGAAATCGGTCTGATTACATAGCTGCTTTCAGAAGCTTTCATAATGTAGAACTTGAAGTTATCAACACCACCCAAGCATACATCTTCTTCTTCCTCTTCTGCAACCAAAACAGTCTCGCCGTTTACAGTCGTAGAGATTGTGTCAAGACCAGCCAATGTTGCCGGACGGAAAATAGCTTTCAAATCGCCATCACTTCCATCTACTTCTGTATAAGAACCTTCCAAAGCATAGTTTACATTATATACATAATCAGCCTTGTTAGCATCCCAATGAAGCATAGAATCCGTTGCGAAATACAAGAAGTCTCTTGCTTCTTCTTCACCATTACCTTTAGAGATATAGAAAGAATGGAAATCCTTGTCGATATCAGCTGTATCCAACCAGAATGTCATACCTTCGCCGATAATACCTTCCAAGATACCGTTCTTGTTCTGTTTCACAGCAACAGCACCTTCTTCGCTATTGAATGTAGCGTGACGTGCTACAGCTTCCAATGATTCAGAAAGAGCGTTAAAGTCAACCGTTACAGCTGAATAAGGAGCATTCAGTTCATCCAAAGTTGCAGAAGCAGCGTCAAAAACAGCAGTTGTTGTATTTACAGACCATTTGTTAGCATCATACTTAATCAGACCACTGTAATTTACTTCATCATTTCCAGCTGTAATATCAGTTTTGCCCAACTCAATCATAGCATACGTTCCATCTACATTTTTCTTGAAGAATACACGTTTGGCATCGTCTTTAGCAGTTGCAGCTTTATAATCACTAGTAACACCACCAAAATACTGCTTAGAATTATCGTTCTTCAAATTGTACAGCAAATAAGAAGTCGCAACGTTTACAACAGAGTCTTTCTGTTTTACATCTGTTCCGTCCAGATAAGCATATTTCATCTTATTTTTTACGCTTTCAGCCTTTTCAAACATCCACTGAACGCTATAAGCCGGATTGTTGATAGGAACAAAGTAAGGACTAGTACCTTTGTAAGCCATGTACAGCTTTTCAACCGTTACCGAACCAGTACCGTTGAATACCAATTCAGTCTGCTGGCTCAACTGTGCATCTGTCAATGCTAAGAAACCTTCGCTTTCAGTTGTCGGAGTCAGTTTGACAATCTGATATTTCCAGTTACTAATATCGGTCAAGTTCACAGAACCTGCAACAATACCTGTAACAGCAGTACCTGTGCTCAATGCAGCAGTACTGATTGCATATTCGCCAGCCTTGTCAGTCTTATACATGCTGACAGTGAAAGTCACGTTTGTTTCACGGTTTTTGAATTCGAAGTTACGTCCACTAACAGCAGAAACAACCCACTGAGCCAACGGAGCATTTACATCTACATCTTCCGGAGCTGCTACGGCTGCGCCGAATGCAGCAGCACCATAAGTCGGGATCAAATATTTGCCATACAAAGAAGCAGCAGCAGCAGTAGTGTTAGCCGGCTTAGTTCCCAAGAAAGAGATGTTGTAGATAGCAGCATCGTCTGCTTTCAATACGTCAGCAGCAGCAGCCCAAGTGTTGCTTGTTGTCATAGCCAAAGACAGTTTGTCGGCGTTACCGAAACCAACAGTCGTGATATAAGTCTTGATACCACCTGTAGTCAAAGAGTAAGCACCTACAAACAAGTTTGAAGCAGCCGTGTTGTCATTACCTTCAACTTTAGCAGAAGCCAATGTAATCGTATATTCACCTTCTGCATTCTGAGGATCGTCTTCTGAAACAGCAAAAACACCGTTCACGCTTGCAACTTTACCATCTTTCTTAACGTTGTTATCGGCCAACTTGTTACCTTTTACAGTTGTAAAGTCGTAGCCTTCACCAGTTGCAGCATCCAAGCCTGTGATACCAAAGTTCTTTTCCGGATTCAATACGATAAATGTGGCAGCTTCAACCTGTGCTTTTGTAAAGCCTGTTACCAACAGTTTCTTACCGGCAGCGTCAGCTTTAACAAAATACATACCAGATGTTGCAGGAGTAGAAATTACACTTACAGTCAATGCAGCATCTACAGTAGATGCATCTACAGCAATCATCTGATCTGCAAACGGATTGACATCCGGATCAGAAACTGCATTTGGGAATGCAAACTTGAAGCCTTGACCGGAAAGGTTGGCGTTCAAATCATCGACAGTGAGGTCTGTTTTAGCAACCCATGCTGTAGCTGCTGTTCCCGCAGCACTTACATCATATGTCGTAACGGCAGTTGAATTAACTTCAAATTGACCAGCCAAATTCAAAACTGAAAGTTTTGTAAAATCCAATCCTTTACCTTCTACAGTAAAGATGTTTGTAACAGTTGCAACATCTGTCACATTACCACTTAACGCATTACCATTTGCTTTCGTCACATAAAACGGTTTTCCATCAGCTTTCAATGTAAACGTAGAAAAGTCACCAATTGCATTGTAAGCATAATCAGCAATTTCAAACAAAGTAGCATTTTCGATAGCAAGATCACCTGTAGCATTATAAGTGGAAACAGCCGTTCCATTTACTTTGTAAGTTTGATCTACTTTGATGAAACCATTTGTGTTACCTAAGTAGAACTTTGCACCATTCTGCAGATCACCTTTTGCGGCTTCCGCTGTAGGAGCAGCGTTTGCAGAACCAAACAACGCACCTACCATCAGTAAGCCCGCTGTCAAAAGAGTAGAAATCTTCTTGTTCATAATCTAAACTTTAATATTAATAATACAATAATTGAAATGTTCGTCCTATATATATGTACACGCGTTAATAATGTACACGTGTTAACTTTCGTATTTTGATAGCAAAAACGATCGTTTTTTTCGTCATTTTTTTCGCCTCTTTTTGGAGTTCGTGTTGAAAAGGTGTTTTTTTGTCCTTAAATTGCTATCTGATTGATAAGAAAGGATATAGAGATAAGATTTTTTTTCAGGAAAAGGGTTGTGGTTTTAAAAAGTATATGTATTTTTGTGGTGTAAAAATGACGAAAAGAAACGATCGTTTTTTTTCGTCATTTTTACATCCACCAAATAGCTCATCCACAGAGATTTATCTACAAAAACAGCATTCTAAAAATTCATTAATACCACTTTCGTTCAAAAATCGGTGCTTTTTAGAGAAAACCCCGATGCCTACTGTGTTTCGAAAGGGTGCTTGTCCGTCATTGACCCGATGCTTACCGGTCTGTTTTTTGAAGTTTTTCGGATTTTCAGTGAAAAACCTGCCAAAGTCCGCCAAGTCTGCCGGGGCCTTTTTAAATTTCGACGACCTGCTTTCCCCGTTCCGTCTTCCGGTAATAACCATTTCCTTCTGAGATGATTAAGTCATTTTTTTGCAGTTTCCGAAGGAATTTATCGACAGTCGATTCTGAAATTTCACGGACATTCGCTTCCTTGACCACGTCAATGCGTTTGAAAGAATCAAGAAGGGAGACAAACAAGTTGCGCAAATGGTGTGGAAACCGGAAGTGCACTTCCGACGAAGCACTCTGCAACGATGTAGCCACGACATAGGCATGTTGCAGACAAACCTTGCCGAGATGGAAGGCGGTGGCGAAATCATCGTCGCTGATCGTCCAGACACGCTCCGAGCAACCACTCTCGCCCTTGCGCAACGCGGTCAGTTGCATTCCTATGCGAAAAATAGCCAGACGATAGCGCAGGACCGTCGATTCCATGTCTTCGTTACCGAAAGAACGGACATTGTAGTACTCGCGCTCGAAAAAACGATCGAGGCGTTTACGTTGGGCATCACTAAATTTGACCCAGGTCGGAGAGTTGTCGAGAAAAACTCCGATATCGAGCACACGCTGCCCCCAACTTTCAAAATATTCGGATGCTGCCGGGCTATCGTCGGCCGAAGTCAACGGACGATAGGTCCCGCTTCCCGGTATGCGGTACATCAGAATACGGCTGAAGAGACCGTTTTCGGTCGAAGGGATCAGGCGGGGAAGCATGGCAGGAGTACCGCTCAGCAGTAGTGCCAAGTTGGGCCGTTTGACCATGAACGATCCGCTGCTTTTTGTCGAGCTGCCTACAGGTTCATGATGATACGACTTGTTCAGCACATCGTTATACTTGCCAAAATCCTGCGAGAACATGCTCAAGACCGTCTCCATCTCTGTATCGACCATGCAGGATGTGTAAGGATAGTTGGCTTCGAGCAGTTCCACGAGCCGGGCCTGCGTGACGTTACCCGTCAGCGCAAGGTTTCTCTGTTTCACCACCTTCGGCTTTGACGGAGCCGGACCGAGCGGCTGTTTGGAGGTCTGTTTCTGACGTTTATGCATCTTGTAGTTATCGTATGCTTCCTGCAACTCTTCATATTCTTCAACCTGGTGACGAGAATTGTCATAAATATACTGTTGCCAGGGTTCGAGCATCCGTTGCAGGGCAGCGATACGCCCTTTCCCACTTCCAGAACCGCCGGTTATGATCGAATAAAAGGCAGGTGTGTAATCGTGTTCGCCCAACGAACCTTTGACACCAGGAGACACGCTGCTCAGAAGCGTCAGCGAAGAAATCAGCAAAATGTCGCGATCCGTACGACTGTACGCACATTTCAATATGTCCGTGAGAAGAGGTGGCAAGTGATCGTAGATATTCTCGTCAAAGCAAGGAAGAAGGGTGTTATCCAGCTCTATATCATCACATTCACCGTATTCTGCATCCTTTTGTGCCATTTTGGGAAAGGGGGTGGCAGACTTGGCAGATTTGGCAGACTTCGAGACGGAACTGGTCCCGTCCGGACGGAACGCACAGCTCCCATGCGAGGCACTGTAGCGTCGGTAGATGTCGTTTACTGTTGTCTCGACCTCGGCAGCCGGAAAGTCGGCCGAACCGTAGCGGCGGACACACTCACTGACAGCGTCGTAGAGAGAAAAGCCGGCATTGTTCAAGACAGAGGACAGCTTCACAAGATAGGAATGACGGTTACCGGCAACAAAAGTATTGCTTTGTTCATACTTGTCAATGTAGTTCGAAAGCCGCGTGCCGGAGCACACGCTTCCGGAGGAATGTCCGGAAGCAGCCTGAGGCTCCGGATCAGCAACGGGGATTTCGATCGCTTCAGATTCTTCCTTATAAAAAGCGTTCGGATCATGGCCGGCGAAACAGCCACGGTTCGGATCTTTTCCACTGACGTCCACCTTCACGCCTGGAAGATCCACTTCGACACGGTGTTTGACGACTCCAAAGGCCAAGTTATGATTTTTCAAATCACTGTCGACCATTATGAAGAGCTTGACGCCGGTCCCGGAAGGGCTGACATGACCGGCTTTCACATACGGGAGCTCAGCCGCCCGGCGGAGCAATTCAAGGACGGGTATAGGCGAATCGTCTATATCGATCACTATGCAAGCACTATAGCGCGCCATGTGTTCCAACTTACGACCTCCTTCCATCACGCCGCCGGCGACATAGAGGGGCAGTTTTTTCTTGTAAGCATCAGCTTCATCCTTCTTGCCGGCTTTGATAAGCCCACGCAGATAGGCGATCGGTCTCGCATACTCACCACTCTTCACCTTACCGATGTACTGATTCAAGGTCATCAAACTGGCGCTCCCTGTCTGGAACGCAGAGTCGAAGTAAGTACCTTCGACTTCTTTTTGTATTACCATACTATTGTGTATTAAATGAAAGGCTACAGTTCCCGCAGGAACGCTTCGTGCGGCTCTTTCGGTTGTTTATTCTTTCTAAGGTTCCCCCAAGTGCTCAACCAGGCAGGCGACCTGCTTCGGCGTATAAAGTTTCTGGAATTTCACCCATCCCGCAGCCAAAAGTTTTTCTTTCAGACCACGCGAAGTCCGTATCCATACCCACATCCTTTTATAGGCAGTCTCAGGGGGAGATTCCGGGAAATAAAGGAGCGCGAATTCGGTAACACCCATGGCTCCTTTTGCCGATATAAGCTCTATTTTTTTATCATTCATAATAATTTTGATTTAAACATTCTAATACATTATAAATGTACGACATTTTTTGGTACCATGCAAGGAATCCGACAATTATTTTACAAAAAAAACAAGAAATACCGCCAAAACCTCAGCTAACCGTATATACCTTTCCCGCCAGACCTCAGGACACCGTATCTTTGTAATGTAGTAAATCACTAACCCTTAATCTATTAATCGTATGTCAGTAAAGTACAAACTTGTTTTAAAAAAAGACTTGACCAAAGGTGCGGCAACCGATGCCAAGCGGTATTATGCCTCGGCCAATGTCACTGGTATGATGGATTTCGACACGATCTGCGATGTGGTGGCAGACCGTTCAACAGCCAGCGACGGTGACGTGGCTCTCGTCTTGTTGGGACTGATCCGTTGCATGCAGGAAGCGTTGTTGCGTGGCGAAGTGGTCCAATTGGGTGCATTGGGCAACTTCCGGCTCTCACTCGGAAGCTCTGGAGTGGTAAATGCGGATGATTTTCACGCATCATTGATCAGGAAGCCGCGAATAATCTATTCTCCGGGAGTTAAGCTGCGCGAAATGATCGCCAAAGTGAGTATTGAACGTATTGGACAAGAGACAGATAAGTCCAATGCAGGTGGTGAAGATGACAGACCCGGAGAATTATGAAACCAGCGCAAATCAACTTCGTAAAAGAATGCCTACCGGCAGCTGTGTCGGCAGGAGCCGCCTTCAACCTGAATCCGCTGGTCATTCTGGCACAGGCGGCGTTTGAAAGCGGCTGGGGAACGAGCAATCTGGCAAAGGAGTGCCGAAACTATTTCGGACTGACCGCCTATGGATGCAGCAACGCTTATTGGCATGGCGGGAAAACTACCGTAAAGGCATCCTCCTATCCATTGAATTTCCGACGCTACGACACACGAGAGAATTCCTTCCTCGATTTCGCCCGCTTGATACGGAACAATTATCGCTCCGCTTGGCAGGTAAGCAACGACCCGCAGGCCTATGCAAAGGAGATCGCCTACAGTCCTTACATCAGCGAACTGAACGGCGATAATCGGGAAACGTATCGGCACAGTATCATCCAGATCACACAAACGATACAGGCGGTGATGGCGTTAATCGGAGAATAACGGTTCAACTGTATGCCATACCAAACAACCACCCCGTAGGGAGGGGTCAAAACGATCCTGTTCCCGCGCTTGACGCGGGATCGCATCAAAACCGACGCTACAAAAATCTGATTGATAAGGTCTGTCTTTTTGCGACCCCGCATCAAGTGCAATGTATTATAAACTCTAAACGACTATCCATCATGAAGAAGATCAGAAAGGTTCTTGAATTTATCTTGGCTTTGTTGAATTTTTTGTTCCACTTTAAACCTGTACCGGATGAAATACCTCCCATCAGCCCTGAAAGTTTTCCTCTACCTGATTATCAAGATCTTGAGAAGAGGAATGAACCTCTATTTGAGACTGTCTGTTAGGGTCAGGCTCTGGTAAAACGCAAAAAGCCCGTCTGCGAAAGGCAGACAGGCTTTTTTTATTTGTTTGTTGAATAAGCCGGAATTTATTCAGCAGCTTTTTCTTCTGCAACCGGTGCTTCTGCAACAGGAGCTTCTGTTTCAGCAGCAGCTGTAGACTTTTTACGAGAACGTCTTGTCTTAGTCGCTTTCTTAGCTGTAGCTGTCTTCAACATGTTTTCGTTGTAATCAACCAGTTCAATGAAGCACATGGCTGCGTTATCACCCAGACGGTTACCAGTCTTCAGGATACGAGTGTAACCACCCGGACGGTCACCGATCTTCTGAGATACTTCCTTGAACAATTCTGTTACAGCATATTTGTCTTGCAAATTGCTGAATACCACACGTCTTGAGTGAGTTGTATCCTCTTTAGACTTAGTGATAAGCGGTTCTACGAACTTACGGAGCGCTTTAGCTTTAGCAACAGTCGTAAAGATTCTCTTATGCTTGATAAGAGAACATGCCATGTTTGAAAGCATTGCGTTACGGTGAGTGTTCGTACGACCTAAATGATTTATTTTCTTATTGTGTCTCATCGCTATACTTACTCTTTATCTAATTTATATTTAGTGATATCCATACCGAATGAAAGGTTCAGACTCTCAAGCAGTTCATCAAGTTCTGTAAGTGACTTCTTACCGAAGTTACGGAATTTCAACAAGTCATTCTTGTTGAATTTAACCAGTTCACCTAATGTTTCAACATCTGCGGCCTTCAAGCAATTCAATGCGCGAACGGAAAGATCCATATCCGAGAGCTTGCTCTTCAGCAACTGACGCATGTGAAGCACTTCTTCATCGAATTCCTCATTACCGTCAGTGTCAACTGTCTCGATAGCAATCTTTTCATCTGAGAACAACATGAAATGGTGAATCAGAATCTTAGCTGCTTCTTTTAACGCTTCCTTCGGATGAATAGAACCATCAGTGGCTATTTCAAGAACCAACTTTTCGTAGTCCGTCTTTTGCTCAACACGGAAGTTCTCGATCGAATACTTAACGTTGCGAATAGGTGTGTAAATAGAGTCGATTGCAATCACGTGCATGTCTGCATTCGGATCTCTGTTTTCATCAGCGGGAACATATCCGCGACCTTTGTTAATCGTCAGCTCGATCTGGAAACCTGCGTTCGGATCCAAACGACAAATAACCAACTCAGGATTCAATACCTCGAATCCGGTCAGCTGTTTACCAATATCACCGGCTTTGAACACTTCCGAACCCGAAACAGTAATACTTACTTTTTCATTCTCTATGTCGTCTACAATATGCTTGAACCGTACTTGTTTCAGATTCAAGATAATGTTTGTCACATCCTCGATAACACCGGGGATTGTACCAAATTCATGGTCAACCCCTTCGATTTTAATGGATGTAATAGCAAAACCTTCAAGTGACGACAGGAGAATACGGCGCAGAGCATTACCTATAGTAATACCATAGCCGGGTTCCAACGGACGAAATTCAAACTTTCCGAAGAAATTGTCCGCTTCCAACATTAATACTTTATCGGGTTTTTGAAATGCTAATGCTCTTTAATGTTTTCAGGAATGTCAGCTCTTTCCGGCAGATGCAGTAATTTTCCGCTTAAAGAAGACTGATCCCATTCGATCCAAGGATACTTGCTGTGGTTGAATCCTGACAGTGCGTCGGCAATCACTTCAAGAGATTTGGATTTTTCTCTAACACCAATAACCTGACCGGCTTTTACAGAGTAAGAAGGAATGTTTACAACCTTACCGTCTACTGTAATGTGACGATGAGAAACCAACTGACGGGCAGCAGCACGCGTCGGGGCAATACCCAAACGGAATACTACGTTATCCAAACGGCTTTCCAGTAACTGCAACAGCACTTCACCGGTAATACCTTTTGAACGTGATGCCTTTTCAAACAGGTTTCTAAACTGTTTTTCCAATACACCGTAAGTGTATTTAGCTTTTTGCTTCTCACGAAGCTGGATTCCGTACTCGGAAGTTTTTCTCTTGCGGGCATTTCCGTGCTGTCCGGGAGGATAGTTCTTTTTTGAAAGAACTTTATCCGGTCCGAATATTGCCTCACCAAACTTACGGGCAATTCTTGTTTTAGGTCCAGTATATCTTGCCATTTTTTTATTGTTTTAATGTTCTGTTCTGAATCTGGAACCGTGCAGCCGCGACTACAGAGAGGATAAGGTCTTTGTGTAATCTATTCACAATTCCGGATTCAATGTTCAAGAAACTATAGTTAATTATACTCTTCTCTTTTTCGGAGGACGACAACCATTGTGAGGAAGCGGAGTAACGTCTACGATTTCCGTTACTTCAATACCTGCACCGTGGATAGTTCTGATAGCAGACTCACGTCCGTTACCCGGTCCCTTTACGAATACTTTTACTTTTCTCAAACCAAGATCGTAAGCTACTTTTGCACAATCCTGAGCTGCCATCTGGGCTGCATACGGAGTGTTCTTTTTAGAACTTCTGAATCCCATCTTACCAGCAGAAGACCAACTGATTACCTGACCTTCGCTATTAGCAAGAGATACAATAATGTTGTTAAAAGAAGAATGAATATGAGCTTGACCGTAAGCGTCAACTTTTACGTTTCTCTTCTTTGCTGCGACTGTTTTCTTTGCCATATCAATTCTTATTATTTAGTAGCTTTTTTCTTATTTGCAACAGTTTTCTTCTTACCCTTACGAGTACGAGCATTGTTCTTTGTGCTCTGGCCTCTCAAAGGCAAACCAATACGGTGACGAACACCCCTGTAACATCCGATATCCATCAGACGCTTGATGTTCAGCTGAACTTCTGAACGAAGGTCACCTTCCACCTTATATTCAGCGCCAATGACTTCACGTACTTTTGCAGCTTGATCGTCTGTCCAGTCTTTTACTTTGATATCACGATCGATCCCTGCTTTGTCTAAAATGGATTTTGAAGCGCTACGACCAATACCATAAATATAGGTCAAGGCAATTTCTCCTCTTTTATTTTGTGGCAAGTCTACACCAACTATTCTTATAGCCATATTACTTACTTAAATTATTTTGCAAAAATAATAAATTATCCTTGACGTTGTTTATACTTAGGATTTTTCTTGTTAATTACGTATAAGCGTCCCTTTCTTCTAACGATTTTGCATTCGGGAGTACGCTTCTTTAAAGATGCTCTTACTTTCATATCTTGTTGTTTTTTTTATTTATATCTAAAAGCAATTCTACCTTTCGATAGATCATACGGAGACATCTCAACTCTTACTTTATCACCGGGAAGGATCTTTATGTAGTGCATGCGCATCTTCCCTGAGATATGAGCAGTGATTTCATGTCCGTTCTCTAATTCTACACGAAACATTGCGTTCGACAATGCTTCTACAATAACTCCATCTTGTTCAATTGCTGACTGTTTAGCCATATAAAATTAAATCAAATTAAATTGCATTATTACCTAAAACTTCTTCTAAAAACTCGAATGAAGACAAGATCTGGGGACCTTCGGGACGGATTGCGATACAATGCTCGAAATGAGCCGAACACTTTCTATCTTTCGTACGGACCGTCCAACCATCTTTCTCAAAAGCGACATTCTTACTTCCCATATTAATCATCGGCTCAATGCAGATGCACATACCGCTACGCAACAAGGGGCCGCAACCAGGACGCCCGTAATTGGGGACTTCAGGTTCTTCGTGCATCTTTCGTCCGATACCGTGACCGACTAGTTCCCTGACAACAGAGTAACCTTTCGATTCACAATAAAACTGTACGGCATGGCTGATATCTCCGAGGCGTTTGCCTTCAATGGCATGCTGAATTCCCAAGTAAAGTGATTCCTTTGTTGTCTTCAACAAGGCTTTCACTTTGGGATCGACTTCGCCCACACAAAACGTATAGGCTGAGTCACCGACAAAACCATTCAAAACCGTACCGCAGTCGACAGATATAACATCCCCTTCTTTCAGTATTGTCTTCGAAGAAGGAATACCGTGTACAACCTGTTCATTCACGGAAGCACATATGGAATTTGGGAAACCTCCGTATCCTAAAAATGCCGGAACCGCACCATTATCTCTAATGAATTCCTCGGCAATCTTATCAAGCTGAAGCGTATTGACACCGGGAGCGATATGTTTGGCCAATTCGCCAAGCGTCTTACCCACCAGTTGATTCGCCGCACGCATCAACTCAATTTCTTCATCTGTTTTTAAATAGATCATTCTAATTAATAAGCACCAACTGCGCCTGAGCGACCTTTAATTCTTCCTGACTTCAACAAACCGTCATAATGACGCATCAGCAAATGACTTTCTACTTGCTGCAGTGTGTCCAACACCACACCAACCAGGATCAACAAAGATGTTCCGCCAAAGAACTGCGAGAACTCCATACTTACACCGGCAATCCGGGCAAAAGCAGGCATGATAGCCACTACTGCAAGGAAAAATGCTCCCGGCAAAGTAATACGGTCCATGATGGTATCCAAATAATCTTTGGTACTCTTTCCAGGCTTAACACCCGGAATGAACCCGTTGTTTCTCTTCAAATCATCCGACATCTGAGTCGGATTGATCGTGATAGCTGTATAGAAATATGTAAACAAGATAATCAGTACAGCAAATACGAAGTTGTACCAAAATCCGGTATTGTCCATAAATGCAGCTACGAAACCAGACTGTTCGCCTGTGCTTGAGAAACCGACGATTGAAATAGGAATAAACATGATTGCCTGAGCAAAGATGATAGGCATCACGTTTGCAGCATTCACCTTAAGAGGAATGTACTGGCGCGCACCACCATATTGTTTATTTCCGATGATCCGTTTTGCATACTGTACGGGCACTTTACGAGTACCTTGTACTAACAGGATCGCACCTGCGATAACCAGCAAAAGGAACAACATTTCAAACAAGAACATAACCAGACCACCGGTTTTCTCACTCGTCCGGGAAACAAATTCCTGAAACAACGAATGCGGCAGACGGGCTATAATACCAACTAAAATGATAAATGAAATACCATTTCCAACACCTTTATCTGTAATTCTTTCACCAAGCCATAAGATAAACATACTTCCAGCAGCTAAAATAACTGTAGAAGAAATTGTAAACCATATACCTGCAGGCAGAGCTGCTCCGGCGGCTTTCAGTTGTACACTTAAGTTAACAAGATAAGTAGGACCCTGGAACAGAAGGATAGCCACTGTCAGATAACGAGTCCACTGGTTGATCTTACGACGACCACTCTCTCCCTCTCTCTGCAATTTCTGGAAAGAAGGAACTGCAATTGCCATCAACTGCATTACAATGGAAGCGGAGATATACGGCATAATCCCTAATGCAAAAATAGAAGCATTAGAGAAAGCACCACCAGAGAACATGTCCAACAACGCCAGCAATCCGCCTCTTGTCTGTTCCTGCAAAGCGGTCAACGCTTTAGGATCAATACCCGGAAGAACGACGTACGTACCAAAACGGTATATAGCCACCAATAAAAGAGTGGTGAGGATCCGATTTCTCAGATCCTCAATCTTCCAGATATTTTTTATTGTTTCAACTGCTCTCATAACTTAGAGTTTAACAACAGTTCCACCTACTGCCTGGATAGCAGCTTCAGCACTCTTGGAGAAAGCGTGAGCTTCCACTTCAAGTTTAGCTGTCAAGTTGCCTTTAGCAAGAATCTTAACCAACTGGGAAGAGGAAATGAAACCTGCTTCAATCAGTTCGTTGATGCCAATCTTAGAGAGCTGCTGAGCTTCAGCCATGCCCTGTAATGTAGAAAGATTGATAGCTTTGTATTCAACGCGGTTAATATTCTTGAAACCAAATTTAGGTAAACGTCTCTGTATAGGCATCTGACCACCTTCGAAACCAATTTTCTGCTTGTAACCGGATCTTGATTTCGCACCTTTATGACCTCTTGTTGAAGTTCCTCCTAATCCTGAACCCGGACCACGGCCGATTCTTTTTCTGGTCTTGGTAGATCCTTCAGCAGGTTTTAAATTTGATAAATTCATATCGTATAATTTATTTTTCAACCGTTATTACTTTACTACTGAAACCAAATGTTTCACTTTCTCAACCATACCCAGAATAGCCGGAGTAGCTTCATGTTCTACTACCTGGTTCATTTTCTTCAGACCCAGCGCGTCAAGAGTTCTCTTTTGGTCTTTCGGGCATTTAATTCTACTTTTTGTCTGCTTAACTTTAATAGTTGCCATAACTTATTATCCTCCCTAATTAACCTTTGAATACTTTTTCAACTGCAACATTTCTGTTCTGGGCAACCATCAACGGGCTTCTTAACTCACTCAGTGCAGCGATAGTTGCCTTCACCAAGTTGTGAGGATTAGAAGAACCCTTTGACTTAGCCAAAACGTCTGTGATACCCACACTTTCCAATACAGCACGCATAGCACCACCTGCTTTAACACCAGTACCATGAGAAGCCGGTTTGATCAGTACCTGAGCGCCACCGAACTTAGCCAACTGTTCATGAGGAATAGTACCTTTGTGAACAGGAACTTTAATCAGATTTTTCTTTGCAGCTTCAACACCTTTTGCGATCGCTGTCGTTACTTCACCGGCTTTACCTAAGCCCCAACCAACGATACCGTCTTCGTTTCCTACTACGACAATAGCAGCAAAACTGAATGTACGTCCACCCTTGGTTACTTTAGTTACGCGGTTGATTGCAACCAAACGGTCCTTCAACTCTATGTCGTTGGTCGACTTAACTCTATTATTAACTCCTGCCATCTTCATTAAAATTTAAGGCCGCCGTTACGTGCAGCATCTGCTAATTCTTTAATTCTCCCGTGATACAAGTAACCGTTACGGTCGAAAACAACAGCCTGTACACCAGCTTCCTGGGCAACTTTGGCAATCTGTTCTCCAACCTTGGCAGCAATCTCTTTTTTCGGAGCTTTAACATCCATCTTCAAAGAAGATGCCGCAGCCAAAGTCTTACCTGTAGTATCATCTATAACCTGTGCATAGATCTGCTTATTGCTTCTAAACACAGTCAGGCGCGGACGTTCAGGAGTCCCTGAAATTTTACCGCGTACACCTGCTTTTATCTTTAATCTTCTTTCTTCCTTCGTTGTCATGATAATTTCAGTTTACGTAGATTACTTACCTGCTGATTTACCAGACTTTCTGCGAATTTCTTCACCCACGAACTTAATACCTTTACCTTTATACGGCTCCGGCATTCTGAATGAACGAATCTTAGCACAAATCTGTCCCAGTAATTGTTTATCAGCCGATTCAAGGATAATAAGAGGATTTTTATTTCTCTCTGCCTTTGTTTCAACTTTCACTTCCTTAGGCAACTGCATGTAGATGTTGTGAGTATAACCTAAAGAAAGATCTAACAGCTGACCTGTATTTGTCACACGGTAACCGACACCGACAAGTTCCAATTCCTTTTTGTATCCTTCTGAACAACCAACCACCATATTGTTAATCAGCGAACGATACAAACCGTGCAGCGCACGATGGTTCTTTTCGTCTGTCGGACGTGTCAGATGAATGATTCCATCTTCCAAAGTCACATTAATATCAGGATTCACAGCCTGAGTCATCTCACCTTTGGGACCTTTTACAGTCACTACATTATCCTTAATGGTAACCGTAACACCGGCCGGTACATGAATTGGTAATTTTCCTATTCTTGACATTCTTCTTTCCTCCTAATTAATAAACATAACATAATACTTCACCACCGATCTTCAGATCACGGGCTTCTTTGTCTGTCATCACACCTTTAGAAGTAGAAAGAACGGCAATACCTAAACCATTCAATACTCTTGGCATTTCCTTGTAACCAGTGTACTTACGCAAACCAGGGGTAGAAACTCTCTCAAGTTTCTTGATCGCATTTACTTTGTTTACCAGGTCATACTTCAAGGCAATCTTAATTGTACCCTGAGGACCATCTTCTACAAACTTAAAATTAAGAATGTAGCCCTTGTCGAAAAGGATCTTAGTGATCTCTTTCTTTAAATTTGACGCCGGCACTTCAACAACTCTGTGCTTCGCTTTGATCGCATTACGCAATCTTGTCAAATAATCTGCAATAGGATCTGTCATATATAAATGAATTAAATTGATCCGGCCACCCGGACAATATTTAAATTAAAAAAACTCTTACCAACTTGCTTTCTTTACACCCGGGATTAAACCATGAGATGCCATTTCACGCAGTTGAATACGAGAAATACCGAACTGGCGTACATAGCCTTTCGGACGACCTGTAATTTTGCAACGATTGTGCAAACGTACAGGAGAAGCATTTTTAGGTAAAGCCTGTAAAGCTTCGTAGTCACCTGCTGCTTTTAATTCTGCTCTTTTAGCAGCATATTTTGCTACGAGCTTTGCTCTTTTCACCTCACGGGCTTTCATTGATTCCTTTGCCATAACTACTTAGTCTTTTTTTGCATTTTTAAAAGGCAATCCAAATTCTCTCAAGAGAGCATACCCTTCTTCGTCTGTTTTCGCAGAGGTCACAAAGGTAATATTCATTCCCAATATTTTGGTAATATTATCGATATTTATTTCAGGGAAAATGATTTGTTCCTGAATTCCGAGGGTATAATTACCTCTTCCGTCCAACTTACTTTCGATCCCCTTAAAGTCACGAATACGAGGAAGAGCTACGCGAACGAGTCTTTCCAGAAATTCATACATCTGTTCACGACGTAATGTTACCATTACACCAATTGGCATTTTCTTACGCAACTTGAAGTTAGAGATATCCTTCTTTGAAACCGTCGCAACAGCCTTCTGACCTGTAATTGCAGACAATTCGCTGATGGCAATATCGATAATCTTCTTATCTGCAGCAGCCATACCCAAACCTTGATTGATAACAATCTTCTTCAGTACGGGAACCTGCATTACGGTTTTATAACCGAACTCTTTCGTCAAAGCAGGAACAATTCTGTCCTGATATTCTTTCTTAAGACTGGCAGTATTGCTCATTACTTAATTTCCTCCCCTGATTTTTTAGAATAACGCACTAAAGCACCTTTTTCGTCTAATTTACGACCGATACGTGTCGGCTTACCGGATTTCGGATCAACAACGTTCAGGTTAGAAATATGAATAGGAGCTTCCTTCTTTTCAATACCTCCTTGAGGATTCTTTGCATTAGGCTTGGTATGCTTTGATACCATATTAATACCTTCTACAATGGCACGGTTGTCTTTTACAAGAACTTCTAAAACACGACCTGTCTTACCTTTGTCTTCGCCGGCATTAACAAAAACTATATCGCCTTTTTTGATATGTAATTTGCTCATTACTTTAAGTTTTACAAAATTAAAGCACTTCTGGTGCAAGTGAAACAATTTTCATGTTTGTTGCACGAAGTTCTCTGGCAACCGGACCAAAGATACGGCTTCCACGAATATCACCACCGGCATTCAACAATACGCAAGCGTTATCATCAAAACGGATGTATGAACCATCCGGGCGGCGAATCTCTTTTTTAGTGCGAACAATGATAGCCTTAGAAACAGCACCCTTCTTCACATCACTCGACGGGATTACACTCTTGATTGCTACTACAATTACATCCCCGACAGTGGCGTAACGTTTTCTTGTACCGCCCAAAACACGAATACACAACGCTTCTTTTGCACCACTGTTATCTGCTACTACTAGTCTTGATTCTTGTTGTATCATGTTACTTAGCCCTTTCGATTATTTGAACTAATCTCCATCTTTTTGTTTTGCTCAAAGGACGAGTTTCCATAATTTTTACAGTATCACCGATACCGCATTCATTCTTTTCGTCATGAGCATGATATTTCTTCGTCTTATTAACGAACTTTCCATAAATGGGGTGCTTTTCCTTCCATTTAATAGCAACCGTGATGCTCTTATCCATCTTGTTGCTGGTAACCACGCCCGTTCTTTCTTTTCTTAAATTTCTAGTTTCCATCAGGCTCAATTTTTGTTGTTAAGTTCTCTCTGGCGCAATTCTGTTTTCATGCGCGCAATCATCCTGCGTTGTTGTTTAATCTGAGCAGGGTTTTCACTCGGAGAAATGCTGTGGTTGATCACTTTCTGATCGTAAGCAGCCACTTCAGCATCAATTCTTTCTACTAACTCCTTCGTGCTCAATTCTCTAATTTCTGCAATCTTCATAACAAATTACGCATTTTGATTAGCCATATCATAATCACGTCTCACAACAAACTTTGTTGTTACCGGAAGCTTTTGTGCAGCCAAGCGCAAAGCTTCCTTAGCAATATCAAAAGGAACCCCTTCGATTTCGAAAATCAAACGACCTGGAGTAACAGGCGCAACAAATCCTTCAGGATTACCTTTACCTTTACCCATACGTACTTCAGCAGGCTTCTTTGTGATTGGTTTGTCCGGGAAAATACGAACCCACACCTGACCTTGACGTTGCATATAACGAGTTACCGCGATACGAGCAGCTTCGATCTGACGACCGGTAATCCATTTATTTTCTAACGCTTTTATACCAAACGAACCGAATGCCAGCTGGTTGCCACGCTGAGCTTCGCCCTTCATGCGACCTTTCTGCTGTCTTCTGAACTTGGTTTTCTTTGGTTGTAACATCTCTTCTTAAATTCTAACGTTTAACGATTAGCTTTCTTTCTCTTGAAGTTCTTATCTCTGCTGCCGCCGGCATTTTCATTTCTGCGACCTGAATCTTTTGATGCAGCGAATGAAGGAGCAAGATCTCTCTTACCATAAACTTCACCACGGCAGATCCAAACCTTAACACCGATCAAACCAACCTTCGTCAACGCTTCAGCCAAAGCATAATCAATATCTGCTCTGAATGTGTGTAACGGAGTTCTTCCTTCTTTATACATTTCTGAACGAGCCATTTCAGCACCGTTCAAACGACCAGAGACTTGCACTTTAATACCTTCGGCCCCCATTCTCATGGTAGAAGCGATAGCCATCTTGATAGCACGACGGTAAGCAATTTTTCCTTCAAGCTGACGAGCAATATTGTTTGCAACGATAACAGCGTCCAATTCGGGTCTTTTTACCTCAAAGATGTTGATCTGAACTTCTTTGTCGGTAATTTTCTTCAACTCTTCTTTCAACTTATCAACTTCCTGACCACCTTTACCGATGATGATACCCGGACGTGATGTGCAAACTGTGATTGTAATCAACTTCAGCGTACGTTCAATAACGACGCGAGATACACTAGCCTTAGCAAGACGAGCATTCAGATATTTACGGATTTTGCTATCTTCCAGCAAAGTGTCTCCGTATTTTTTGCCGCCATACCAATTGGAATCCCAACCGCGGATGATTCCCAAACGATTACTAACCGGATTAACTTTTTGTCCCATCTACAAATTAATTTTGACTATCGTTTTTACTAAGTGTATCAACAAACAGAGTTACATGGTTCGAACGTTTACGAATTCTGTATCCTCTTCCCTGAGGAGCCGGACGCATTCTCTTCAATGTAGTAGCGCAATCTACGCTGATTGAAGATACGCACAACTCTCCAGCTTCTGCTTTACGTTCATTTTTCTGTTCCCAATTGGCAATAGCTGAACGAAGCAATTTTTCTACTCTTGCTGCAGCTTCCTTGTTAGAAAACTTCAAAACACCAAGTGCACGGAATACTTCCATTCCACGGATCATGTCTACAACGAGACGCATCTTGCGGGGAGAAGTCGGCACATTCCGCAACTTTGCGAAGTACATGGTCTTCTGAGCTTCTTTTCTTGCTTCAGCTGATATTCTTTTTCTAGCACCCATTTTATTGATTCTTTTTATTTTCAGATTCCTGAATCCCTGTTACTACCGATTATTTTTTCTTGTTACCGGCGTGACCACGGAACGTACGAGTAGGAGAAAACTCTCCCAGTTTATGACCTACCATGTTCTCGGTTACAAAAACAGGAATAAATTTATTTCCATTGTGAACTGCAATAGTATGACCTACAAAGTCAGGCGAAATCATTGAAGCTCTTGCCCATGTCTTAACGACCGCCTTCTTTCCTGACTCATTCATTGCCAAGACTTTCTTTTCAAGCTTTACATTAATATACGGGCCTTTTTTTAGCGAACGACTCATAGTTTACTTAATTAATCAGATTATTTCTTTCTTCTTTCAATAATATATTTTGAAGAATGCTTCTTCGGAGCTCTTGTCTTCAAGCCCTTAGCATATAAGCCATTACGAGATCTAGGATGACCTCCGGAAGCACGACCTTCACCACCACCCATCGGGTGATCAACCGGGTTCATTACAACACCACGGTTGTGAGGACGACGACCTAACCATCTAGAACGACCGGCTTTACCTGATTTTTCAAGACCATGGTCTGAATTACCTACACTACCAACTGTAGCCTTACAAGCAGCAAGAATCTTTCTGGTTTCGCCAGAAGGCATCTTAATAATTGCATAATCGCCTTCTTTCGAAGTCAACTGAGCAAAAGCACCGGCAGAACGTACTAACTTAGCACCCTGTCCCGGACGAAGCTCAATGTTGTGAATAATAGTACCAACGGGAATATTTGCCATCGGCAAAGTATTACCAACCTCAGGAGCGGCTTCGCTACCTGAAACCACTGTTTGGCCAACTTCCAATCCGTTCGGAGCGATGATATAGCTCTTTGCCCCGTCTGCGTAATACAACAGTGCGATACGAGATGTACGGTTAGGATCATACTCGATAGACTTGACTGTTGCAGGAATGCCATCTTTGTTTCTCTTGAAATCGATAAATCTGTACTTCTGTTTGTGACCGCCACCAAGATAACGCATTGTCATCTTACCAGTGTTATTACGACCACCTGTACTCTTCTTACCTACTACAAGAGACTTTTCTGGTGTACTTGCAGTGATTTTATCAAATGCACCAATAACTTTGTGTCTCTGCCCCGGTGTTGTGGGCTTTAATTTACGTATTCCCATTTCTTTTTTTAGATATTACTAAAGAAATCAATTGTTTCTCCTTCTTTCAACGTTACGATAGCCTTCTTAAAAGCTGATTGTTTGCCATTGATAATACCTGATTTGGTATAGCGGCTTTTCTTCTTGCCTGAGTAGTTGATGGTGTTAACATCAACTACTGTAACATTATACATGTCTTCAATGGCTTTTTTAATCTCTAACTTGTTGGCATCAGGAGAAACACGAAAACCATAGCGATTATCCATTTTTTCTGTAATCGCTGTTTGCTTCTCAGTTACTATAGGTTTAATAATAATTCCCATTTTTCTACTCCTTATGCGTTAAACAGTTTTTCAATAACAGCTACAGAACTTTCTGTCAACACCAAATTAACAGCATTTAACACGCTATATGTATTTAACTCTGAAGCCGTTATAACATTTGCCTTCTCTAAATTTCTGGCCGACAAATATACGAAATTATTTTTCTCAGATAAAACCAAAAGTAACTTTCCATCAGCCACTTTCAGATTCTTAGCAATTGTTACGAATTCTTTAGTCTTAGGAGCTTCCAAAGTGAAATCTTCTACTACTACAATTGCGTTATTCTTTGCCTTATAAGTCAAGGCAGACTTACGGGCCAAACCTTTAACTTTCTTGTTCAATTTAAACTCATAATCTCTCGGTTTCGGACCGAATACACGGCCACCACCTACCAATACCGGAGAGTTGATGTCGCCACGACGAGCACCACCACCACCTTTCTGGCGGATCAATTTACGAGTACTACCAGAAACTTCACTTCTTTCCTTTGATTTATGAGTTCCCTGACGCTGATTAGCCAAATACTGTTTTACATCCAAGTAAATAGCATGATCATTGGGTTCAATGCCAAAGATAGCATCGTTCAATGTTACCTTTCTTCCGGTATCTTCACCTTTAATATTTAATACGCTCAGTTCCATTACTTTTCAATTAATAAGATTGAACCTTTTGCTCCTGGAACAGATCCTTTTACTAATAAAAGATTGTGTTCCGGCATCACCTTGATCACTTGCAGGTTCTGAACAGTTACACGTTCATTACCCATTTGGCCGGCCATACGCATACCTTTGAATACCTTTGCAGGATAAGAACAGGCACCGATACCACCGGGAGCGCGCAAACGGTTATGCTGACCGTGAGTAGTCTGACCTACACCACCGAAACCATGACGTTTTACTACACCCTGGAAACCTTTACCTTTTGATGTACCTACTACATCAACGAAACCTGCATCTTCCAAATAATCTACGGTGATTACATCACCGAGCTTATATTCGGTTTCAAAATTTTTGAACTCGGCCAAGTATCTCTTGGGAGTTACACCTGCCTTTTTGAAGTGGCCCATTTCTGGCTGTGTTGTGTGTTTCTCTTTTTTCTCTTCGAAACCTAACTGTACAGCTTCATAGCCATCTTTTTCCAAAGTCTTAATCTGTGTAACTACACAAGGACCCACTTCGATAACAGTGCATGGAAGATTTTTTCCCTCGGCACTGAAAACGGATGTCATTCCGATTTTTTTTCCTAATAATCCTGGCATTTCTACTTCAACACCACTGGGCAATTCCAGTTTCATCAATGCATCAACCGTTTTTGCAGTTGAGCTGTAGATGTCGATTAGTCTCTTGTAAGAAGAGAGTTCGAACTGCTCACGAGACTTTTTGTTAACGAAAGTCGAGCGGTTCACAGTAAAGATACGCTTGTGCGTAGGCAGAGGTATCGGGCCGCTAACAACTGCACCGGTAGCCTTAACCGTCTTCACGATCTTCTCGGCAGACTTGTCTACCAGAGAATAATCGTAAGACTTTAATTTAATTCTGATCTTTTGGCTCATATCTATATATATGTTTCTAAATTATTTGATCAAATCAGCACGACCCTGTACTTCTGTCAATACCTGCTTAGCAATAGAAGAAGATACTTGAGCATAGTGCGAGAACTGCATTGAAGAAGTTGCACGACCTGAAGTGATAGTACGCAAAGCTGTTACATAGCCGAATGTTTCAGCCAAAGGAACTTTTGCTTTTACAATACGAGCACCTGTACGACTTGTTTCCATACCTTCAACTTGTCCACGACGTTTGTTCAAGTCGCCGATTACATCACCCATACTTTCTTCCGGAGTAACCACTTCCATCTGCATGATCGGTTCCATCAAAGCAGGGCCTGCCTTTTCAGAAGCGTTCTTGAATGCCTGGATAGCTGCGATTTCGAAAGACAACTGGTCAGAGTCAACCGGGTGGAAAGAACCATCGATCAAAGTAACTTTCAGTTGATCCAACGGATAACCTGCCAATACACCGTTCTTCATAGCCTTCTCGAAACCTTTCTGAACTGACGGGATAAATTCCTTGGGAACGTTACCACCCTTCACTTCATCGATGAACTGCAAACTTCCTTCAAAGCCTTCATCTGCCGGTTCGATACGGACAATGATATCGGCAAACTTACCACGACCACCAGACTGCTTCTTGTAAACTTCACGAAGTTCGACAGATTTGGTGATAGCTTCTTTGTAAGTTACCTGAGGCTTACCCTGATTACATTCGACTTTGAATTCGCGTCTCAGACGGTCAATAATAATATCCAAGTGAAGCTCACCCATACCGCTGATGACAGTCTGTCCTGTTTCTTCGTTAGTCTGAACCGTAAACGTCGGGTCTTCTTCGGCCAACTTAGCCAAGCCCATGCCCAATTTATCCAAATCCTTCTGTGTCTTCGGTTCCACAGCGATACCGATAACCGGATCAGGGAAGTCCATAGATTCCAATGTGATCGGAGCGTTTTCGTCACACAGCGTATCCCCAGTACGGATATCCTTGAAACCTACACCTGCACCAATATCACCGCAACCGATCGTTTCCATCGGATTTTGCTTGTTAGAGTGCATCTGGAACAAACGAGAGATACGTTCTTTTTTGCCAGAACGCGTATTTAAGACATAAGAACCGGCGTTGATCGAACCTGAATAAACACGGAAGAAACAAAGGCGGCCTACATATGGGTCGGTAGCGATCTTGAATGCCAAAGCAGCCATCGGTTCCTCAAACAACGGCTTGCGGACAACGACTTTTTCAGGATCACTCGGATCCGTACCTTCAATAGCTTCCGTATCTTCAGGAGACGGCAAATAAGCACAAACTGCATCCAATAACGTCTGAACACCTTTGTTCTTGAATGAAGATCCGCAAGTCATCGGGTTGATCTGCATAGCCAATGTTCCCTTACGGATAGCCGTGTGAATTTCTTCTTCTGTGATAGTCGAAGGATCATCGAAGTATTTTTCCATGATCGCGTCGTCACATTCTGCCAAAGCTTCAAGCATCTTGTCACGCCATTCTTCAGCTTCAGCCTGAAGATCTGCCGGGATTTCTTCTATGCTATAGTCGGCTCCCATCGATTCGTCATGCCAATAGATGGCCTTCATCTTGATCAGGTCGACGATACCTTTGAATGTTTCTTCAGCACCGATAGGAATCTGGATAGGACACGGATGAGCGCCCAATACTTCCTTAACCTGGCGAACTACTTCATAGTAGTTTGCACCTGAACGGTCCATCTTGTTTACATAACCGATACGAGGTACATTATATTTATCAGCCTGACGCCATACAGTTTCAGACTGCGGCTCCACACCACCTACAGCACAGAAAGTAGCAACAGCACCATCCAGTACACGAAGAGAACGCTCAACTTCTACTGTAAAGTCCACGTGTCCCGGAGTATCAATCAAGTTGATCTTATATTTGTTACCCAAATAGTTCCAGAAAGTAGTCGTTGCAGCAGATGTGATTGTAATACCGCGTTCCTGCTCCTGGGCCATCCAGTCCATCGTAGCAGTACCATCATGCGTTTCACCGATCTTATGGGTCAGACCGGTGTAAAACAAGATACGTTCAGAAGTAGTTGTTTTACCAGCATCGATGTGAGCCATGATACCGATGTTTCTTGTAAACATTAATTGTTTATCGTTTGCCATATTCTTTCTTAGCCTTTATAATTAAAATCTGAAGTGAGCGAATGCACGGTTAGCTTCGGCCATACGGTGCATATCTTCTTTTCTCTTGAATGCTCCGCCCTGGTTATTGAAAGCATCTACAATCTCTGCAGACAGCTTATCAGCCATAGTCTTACCACCACGTTTACGTGCGAAGATGATGAGGTTCTTCATTGAAATCGATTCTTTACGATCGGGGCGAATTTCAGTAGGTACTTGGAAAGTAGCACCACCAACACGGCGAGATTTCACTTCGACTTGAGGAGTAATGTTGTCGAGTGCAGCTTTCCAAATTTCGAGAGCGGACTTTTCTTCGTTAGGCATTTTGGCCTTAACTGTTTCCAAAGCGGAATAGAAAATTTCGAAGGCAGTATTCTTCTTGCCATCATACATCAAATGGTTAACGAATCTCGTAACCTTAACATCACCGAAAACAGGATCCGGGAGGATCTGTCTTTTCTTTGGTTTTGCTTTTCTCATTTTGTTTTCAAAAATTTCGTTCTTGTTTCTTGGTTGCCTTTAATACGTCTTCAACGGTTCCGCTGAACCATTTACTCAACCTATAGCCTATCCAAATAACTCAAACCAGCTTTAATACTTAAATTTAAATTCTCAGTTTGAAGGGATGTAACTAATTACTTCTTCTTTCCTTTAGCTGCAGCTGCTGCCTGCCCCGGTTTCGGACGTTTAGCGCCGTATTTGGAACGTCTCTGAGTACGTCCGTTTACGCCTGCAGTATCCAAGGTTCCACGTACAATGTGATAACGTACACCAGGAAGGTCCTTAACACGACCACCACGAACCAACACGATTGAGTGTTCCTGCAGATTGTGTCCTTCTCCCGGGATGTAAGAGTTTACTTCTTTTCCATTTGTCAAACGAACTCTCGCTACTTTACGCATTGCAGAGTTAGGCTTCTTCGGAGTTGTAGTATAAACACGAACGCAAACGCCACGTCTCTGCGGACATGAATCCAATGCGGGTGATTTACCCTTTTCCACCAAAGTTTCCCTTCCTTTTCTAACTAATTGCTGAATTGTAGGCATTTCTTTTCTTTTTTAAACTTTGAATGTGTTATTATTATAATTATCTATTTCTTCAATTTTGAGCTGCAAAGGTACACATTCTTTTCGGACTATCAATAAGTTGCGCCTTCTTTTTCGCACACTTCGCGCTAAAACGCTGCAAAGGTACGCATTTGTTCCCGTTTCACAAGAGGCCGCTTTTATTCATTTATAAATAATTAACTATTATTTCTCTTACAAACTCCGTTAACCCAGAACAACCGACCTCTTTTATACGAAATCCAGTAGGTATCGGATAAAGAATCGATGCCCACTGGATTCACATTTGATGCTTATCGGATCAAAAATGAACGACTGTTAGAAGAGTTTCGATCCCCCTTCAGTCGATTATTTGAAACGTTTCTCCAATTCCTCGTCCGTCAACTTCGAAATAATGGTTTTTCCATCAGGAGTAAGATTCGACTCCTGGCAGGAGAAAAGAGAAGCGAGCAAGTTGTCCATCTCTTCACCAGACAGGATCTTTCCCGGACGGATAGCAGCCGCTTTTGCCAGAGAAAGTGCCAACGAGTCACAGATCTCCTCATGTACTTCGCAACCGGTATCGATCACACGATCCACCATATTCCGAATCAAAGATACCGGATCAAGATTCTCCACACCGGCAGGAAGTCCATTGATAGCGTAGCTGTTATTTCCCAGGTTCGTCAGATCAAAACCGATAAAACGCATATCTTCGAGCAAGGTCGGCAAGACCGTAGCCTCGCCAGCGGTAAACTCAACAATCTCAGGGAAAAGGACTTGCTGAGAAGCACCTCGCTGCTGCCTGATGTTTGTAATGTACTGGTCGAACAGGATACGGACATGGGCACGGTGTTGATCGATCAAAGCCAAACCTGACTTCAAAGAAGTTATGATATATTTTCCTTTATACTGATAACAAGGGTTGGACACATCGTTGAACAAACTGCCCGAAGTGTCCTGAACAACCACTTCGTCAGCCTCAATAGTTGGCTCGGAAAGATCCGAAGCCAAGAAAGATCCGGTTAATTCCGCCCCCTGTCGTATAGCGTTCCGGTCACCCTCGAAATCATTATAAAGCTTGGACCAGTCGAATTCCGGTTTCTTATAGGAAGAGGTTTCAAAAGGATTATACCCGGAATTCACCTGCACACGGGGAGCTTTATAAGGTGCCGCTTCCTTCACGGGATTATACACAGGAATATCGATAGCGTCTTCCACATCGAAATCAATAGTCGGGATCGCACTGGACTTGGCCAGCGCTTCACGAGTCGCGGCCATCAGGATTTGCCAGATCGGCTGTTCGTTTTCAAACTTGATCTCCGTCTTGGTCGGATGAATATTGACATCTATCGTTGCCGGATCAAGCGTAAAGTAGATAAAGTAGTTCGGCTGCTCACCTGCCGGGATCAGTTGTTCGTAAGCCTGCATGACCGCTTTGTGAAAATACGGATGCTTCATAAAACGTCCGTTTACAAAGAAATACTGCAAAGCCCCCCTCTTCTTTGCCGAATCAGGCCGTCCCACAAAGCCGGAGATCGTCACTAGCGAACTTTGCGCATCCACAGAAAGGAGCTTCTGGTTCAGCGTTTTTCCATATACATTAACAATACGTTGCCTCAAACCGGACTCAGGCAGGTTGAATATCTCCGTATCGTTATGGTAAAGAGACAAAGCGACCTGCGAATTGACCAAGGCAATCCGTTCGAACTCATTGATGATATTCCGGAACTCCGTCTCATTCGATTTCAGAAACTTTCGACGTGCCGGAACATTAAAGAAGAGGTTCTTCACTGAAAAAATACTTCCCTCGGTACAGGCATCCGGTTCGACACTCTCTAATTCTGAACCCGAAAATACAAGATGCGTCCCCAGTTCGGCTCCTTTCAGGCGGGTACGAAGCTCTACTTGTGAAACCGCCACTATCGAAGCAAGCGCCTCGCCACGAAATCCCATCGTATGAAGAGAAAAAAGATCGTCTGCAGTAGAAATTTTCGAAGTTGCATGCCGTTCAAAAGCCATGCGGGCGTCAGTCTCAGACATACCTTTTCCATCATCGATCACTTGGACCAATGTACGACCGGCGTCCTTTATATTCACCTGAATGTGTCCGGCACCGGCATCCACCGCATTTTCTACCAACTCCTTTACGACAGAGGCAGGACGCTGGATAACCTCGCCCGCCGCTATCTGATTGGCAATACTGTCAGGAAGTAAATGAATTATATCACTCATTACATAAACAAGTACCAAAATATACCACCCAAAATAGCAGCGGCCAATAACAACTTCATGTTCTTATATGTCCGACTCCGGGAATCATGCCCGTTATCACGGCTCTTTTTCAGATGAGAAGTGCCTTCGACAAAGCTACCTTTGATTTCGGCTTTATAATCATCAATCGACAATTCTTCTTCCATGCCAATCTCACGCTTCACTTTGCGGATGCGATCTTCCATCGCCTCCTTATGAGGATCCCAATAGATTGGCTTATGATCGAACTGCCGAGGCTTCCGCACATTATAAAATGAGAATAATGCCATAGTCTTTTATTATTTGAAAAATTCTTTGCTAATGTACAAATTTATTGCTTCTCTTGGGTGATTCCGTCGCTTTTCTTTTCACCACCTCGTAAATGTCATCCCTATTCTTCGGACGCAGATAGTCGAACCAATAAAAATCTTTCAACATCTTTTGATCGGGTTTCAGATCCGGAATAGGAGTCATGCTGCCGACCGGACTCGGCCAGATTTTCAATTTATCCAGTTTATTGTCTTTCACCCAGATCGTCAAGAACCCACTCTTGGTCTCATTCATCCCGACCTTCGCCCCATCCTTTTCCAATGGATAAAAAATAGACTCGGCATTTCCCGCCACATCGATCTGATGAACGGCTTGTCCCTCAAAATAGGCTTTCAGGTCGTTCCCCTTCAACTGGTTATAGTAACTCGAGTCGACATGCTGTGCCGCAAAAGCAAACTGGATCACATGGGCATATTCGATCGTACTATCATTCATATAAATCGCGATCGTATCGCCATACAGTTGATATTGTTCATTCCAGAGAACCGGTTCCGTATACATATATAATACAGAATCGCGCGTATTGAACTGCATGGAGTCACATACGCCTTGCATATCGATCCGATAGAAACGTACGCCGTAATAGGCCTTGATCTCCCGGTAGACGGAGTCGACCGTCACCATCTGCAACGTATCGGCATGCAAAAACAAGGTGTCACCTTGCGAATATTCAAGGAAGCGGGCACTGTCGGTTGCAAAAGCATATCCGGTCTGTTCATTATAATAACCATATTCGCCTTGCAGCGTCACATGCTGGGCCGTATCAATCAGGCTCATATTCCCATAGACCTCTCCCATACCCGTATCCCGATTATAGAAGATAGAGTCACCGATCAAGATCTTCTCACCCGATTCAACCTGGGACTGATCAAGCAAAAGGGATGTGTTGTTCACCGTATCATACCATCCTCTTGAAGTATGGATCGTGCCACTGTCCGAAACAATGACAGACGGCCCCAGGATGGTAGCTACCTTGGATTCTGTGTCATAATGCAAAGTATCGGAATACAATGTGAAGTCAGGGTTCTCAACCTGCACGCTGTCATTGAACACCGCCAGCTTCGTCTCCGGAGAATATTGTCCGTAAAAAGAAGATAGTTGATTCAGAGAATCTACAATTAGCCCACCTTCAAAATAGTATCCGATATTCGGAATACGTTCATAATTGAGGCTATCCGTAAAGAGCGTCACCTGCCCGTTCTCCATCCGGACATTCTCGCGCAGATAAGCCACCTGCGTGTTTCCGTCATAAAAAAGATAATCTCCGTAGACGAACAAGGTGTCTCCCTGCTCCATCCGGACATTACTGAAAGCTTCGAGCGAATTGGTCTGTTCGAAAAAGTAAGCGCTGTCGCAATACATATATGAACTGTCATGCCGGAAACATACATCGCCGTTCAATATCTGCGCATCCGGCTTTACAGCCTTATCGAAAGATAGCGTATTGGAATGGATCAGGTATACCTTCGTCTTTTTGGGCGGGACAGTATCCGTCATAACCTGCAAACTATCGGCTGCCTTCAAGCTGTCCGGCGGGGCGACTGTCACATCTTGTGCGGTAATAACAGTCGTATCTGCATGCACAATACTATCTTGGGCCTGTGCAAAGGCACAGACCGCCAACACAAAAAACAGACCTGTGAAAATAAATTTATTTACAGTCCTCATTCTTTAATCCAGCCGGGATACTGGAAATCACAATTACGCCAGCCGTCGCTGATACGCACATATGTGCTTTTCTGCTTCTTAATGATCCAGTCATGCAGCAGCTCTTCGCGTTTCCGAGATTCGACAATCGACTTCAAAGCCTGATAGTCATCCGATATATTTGCCTTATGCTGGTCCACTCTGGCTTTCAGTTTTACAATAGCAACAACTTCTTTCTGCTTATCGTTGATCATAGTGAAAGGTTTGGAGATATCTCCCACCTGCATCGTATAAACCATCTTACCGATTTCCTGTGGCAGTTCGGCCATCTCGAATTTCGGAGTGCTGTGGTTGTCACTTTCAAAGTTCTGGTTCACCATCAAACCTTTGTTATTTCTTGTATCCTTGTCAGCAGAGATAAAAGTTGCCGCTTCTTCAAATGTAAATTTCTTTGCCGTTAAGTCGTTATACAACGAATCCATACGTGTCATACACTCGTTCAACTCCTTGTCCGAAACTTTCGGCTTCAACAAGATATGGCGGCAGTTGATACGGTCGCCACGCTTTTCGATCAATTGGATAATATGATAGCCATATTCAGTCTGCACGATCTGAGAAATCTTCTTCGGATCCTTCAAGTTGAAAGCGACGTTAGCGAATTCGGGCAACAAACTTGTCTTACCCAAAAAACCCAGTTCACCGCCCCTTTTGGCTGATTCCGGATCTTCCGAATACAGACGGGCCAATGTCGAAAATTCATATTTCCCGCTGTTGATATCATCGGTAAACTGGCGAAGACGAGCCTTGATGGCATCTGTCTCTTCAAACGGGATCTTCGGTTCCATCGTAATAATCTGCACCTCGACAGTTGTCGGGATATTAGGCAGACTGTCTTTGGACAACTGGCTGTAATACTTACGGACTTCGGAGGGTGTCAACTTGATTTCACCGATCAGTTGGCGCTTCATCTGTTCCACAGTCTGTTGCTCCATGATCATTTCCTTACGTTCGTCCTTCAGTTGGGAAATCTTTTTACCGAAATATTCCTCCAGCTTTTCCTTAGATCCCATCTGGTTGATTGCGAAATTGATCCAACGATCCGTCTCCTGGATCACCTGGTTTTCACTCACTTCCACACTATCGATCTTCGCTTGGTTCAGAAACAGCTTCTGTATTGCCATCTGTTCGGGGAGCACGCAATAAGGGTCACCGTCAAAACGCTGTCCCTCGTTTTGCAGATATAAACGCTGGCTTTCGATGTCCGAACGCAAAATTGCATCATCTCCCACCACCCACACGATTTCATCGATCACATTATCCTGGGCATACACCACACAAGATAAACAGGCAAGAATGAATACTGTCAAAATCTTTTTCATCATGTACTTCTCTATAAGCTACCAATCACGGTTCCGTATAAAACTTGACGTCACCGCTCCTGACTGCATCATTATATAATTCTTCTTCAAATTTCTTCAAAAATTCCACCTTACGCCGATTTGTCAGCATCTCCACGATCTGCGCACTGGCATAGTCGTATGGCGCCACACTTCCCGCAGGCAGATATTCCTTAATATTCAACAGATAGCAATATGTACTATCCGAAACTTCGACAAACTTGTTTGCCCTCAAGAAGTCGTTCGCATTCGACACATGCACCGGAATATTGTCCATCACCTGGTCAAAGTCCACCCATTTGTCGTAAAAGTAGTCATAAATACTGGCATTCTGTACACTATACTTCTCAATTTTTTCTAAAGAAGCCTCAGAAGTCGATCTATACCATCCCTTTACATCAACGAGGCCGGGGGCATCCACCGGGATCTTCAGGAAGAGACCTTTCACCAAAGCCTTGTCCAAGACAAATTTTTTCTGGTTTTCTTCGTAATAACTCAGCATGTCGCTTTCCTGAAACTCGGAAGAAAGCCTTTCTTTTATCAACTGTTCCTGATACCGATAGCGGATCAGCGAATGACGATATTCCTCCACCAGCTTATCCACTTCCGCCTTATCTTCTCCCTCCAAGTTGCGCAAGGCCACATCGTAGACCAACGCATCTTTCACCCACTTCCTTTCCAAACTTTCGGCAAGCAACATACTGTCAGCCGAGGACAATCCGCGCGGGATCTGCTGTTTTATCTCCGAACGTCTCAAAGTCCGGTCCTTCACTTTTACCAACACATCCGCATCATCCACAGGCTGCGTTCCCTTACAAGAACACAGCAAAGATACGAATGCTATAAAAATGAAGCAATATCTCATATAACTTTCTCTTTATTATTTCTTTGTCATTTTACTCACTTTCTTCACCAGCTTCCAGTTTATCGTCACCGGGTATTTCCGGTTCAGCTGTTCGATCCATTCGGCTTCCGCCTTGGCTTGCTGGTCCATCGGCTTGTTCCAAACTTCCTTATTGCTGATGTCGAACAGCAAGATGCCATCCCGATACTCTTTCATAAGAAGATCGAACTCAGGATGTTTTGTAGTCAGATTCTTACGTTCGGCAGTAGTTACGATATCTCGGATAAAAAGATCGTAAACCTCCTGCATGAAATCTCCCGCATACGATTTCGTAGAGAACGGACAGCGCTGGATATAATAAGCGAACTCACTCTGGGGAAAATCCGTGCCATTCAGATGAAACAAAGTCTTGTTCATGTCTTTCGCCTTCTCGTAGAAAGCAGGATCGGACGGAAAATAGTCGTTGCACAAAGCTTGTAGTTCGGCATAAGCCTCGGGATAGAAGCAATATCCGTACTCTTTTTTCATTCGTTCATCAAACGCACCGTAATATTCGAAATTCCGTTCTCCCTGCGCCATCTGGCGAGACCAGGCCTTCTTCTTATCATCGAAAGAAGGAATACCTTTCTTCTCGATCAACTTTATAATGTGATAACCGAAACGTGTTTTCACCGGTCGGGACAATTCCCCCGGAGTGTTCAAAGCGAAAGCAGCCACTTCGAACGGCTCCACCATCTCGCCGACACCAAAAGCTGGCAACTCTCCTCCCCGCTTGGCAGAACCGGCATCAGACGAGTATTCTTTTGCCAACATGGCAAAGTCAGCTCCATCCTTCGCTTTCCGATAAACTTCTTCCGCACGAGCCAATGTTTCAGCCTCTCCAAACTTCACCGAATCTTTCTCAAACGGGATCAGGACATGCGCTACACGTACCAGCCCCGGATTTCGCCTGCGACTGTGTATTTTTATGATATGGAAGCCCATAGTCGTCCGAACCGGCAGAGAGACGGAACCGACGGGCAACGAATAAGCGACATTCTCAAAGGCTTTAACCGTCTGCATCGGCAGCAAACAGTGTACATATTCATAGCCGACATTTTCCTTATCGGCATCTTTCAGTTCTTTGCCGACAGCGGCAAAATCCTCTCCCGCTTGAATACGCTCATAGGCCTCGATCGCTTTCTGATATACCGGAACCGTATCTTTCGATAATGTACGTTGCGGCAAGCGGAACAGAATATGACTCAATTCCAGCACTTCTCCATACCGGTCATATACGGCACGTACAGCAGCTTCCTCTCCATCCTTATCCGACAGATAACTTGAAGTCAATTGAGCCCGATAGCTATCCAATTCATCTTTGAACGCTTTCGTCTTGTCCAGTCCCAAATCTTCCGCTTCCGCCACTTTCAGCTTGAAGTTCTTAAACAACTCCACGTATGCATTCACGGATTTACGGTCAGACAAATTAACTTCGCTATTCTTTTGTGCAATAAAAATAAATTCATCCAACGGGATCTGCTTTCCGGCTACCGTCATCACTACCGAATCGGCCGAAACTTGTGCATTTCCTGTCATACAAGCGAATACCAAAGATAATACAAGCAACTTCTTCATTAATCCTTCTTTTACCATATCACGATATCGTTTACAAAAATAACACTAATCTAACGGAGATGCAGCTTAAAAAGTACATTACCCCATTAAATTAGTGTTTTTTATAAATATAAAAACCGACATTCACTTTCAAAAGACAGGCGCCTTTTCATGAAACAGCTATTCCCACCTCTGCAAATCACTCGATTATTTTCTGCAAAAAACGGCTACAAAATAGGTAAAACCGGGAGGTTTTCATTGTCCGGCACGGTACTTTAGTTGCCGGACACCCCCATGTTGCTCCCTCTTACACCCGGATGTACCGGCTCTCTACACCCGGATGTTAAGGATGGTAACATGGGGGTGTTTACGGAATTATCTGCTTGCTTCTGCTAAAAAAAGAGAGGGCTTTTGTGGAATGAAGAACCGTATTTCGCTAATTTAATACCTGTTATATTCGTTTTTACATTTGTTTATTCGATTATTTTATATGCTTTTTCAAAAGCAAAAGAAGGCAATACACTGGTTTTCAATTACATGATAAAAGCACCCTGTTTCAGAAGTGATAGAGGAGTGATAGAGAAAAACACCCTGTATCACTGCCTCTGACGCTTGAATATTAATAGCTACAACCTTCGCAGTGATAGAGTGATAGAGGATTTGCAGAAAACTTCGTATGCAAATCACAACCTTGGAAAATTTTGATGCGGTTGCCCTGAAAGTGGCAGGAATCAATAATACGTCATCAAACGTCAATCCGTCCATGACCACTCTGTCTGCAATAAATGACATAGAACTTATGCCTTAAAAATTATTGCACACAAACTTACAAAACAATTGACAATTAACAATGGACATTTTTGTCGCCCATTGTCAATTGTCAATTGTCAATTATTTAATTTGCCATTTCCGACAGGAACTTAATGCGGACGAGGCGAATCTCTTCTTCCGTATAATCACCACCTAATTCTTCGATTGCATCTTCCAGATCGTCTGTTTCCGAATCCTTGAAGTATTCATAAATATCATCGATATGATCTTCGTCCATCACATCGTTCAAGAAGTAGTCGATATTGATACGGGTTCCAGAATAAACGATCGCTTCTATTTCGTCGAGTAGTTCGTTAAATTCCAATCCGTTCGTCATGGCTATTTCGTCTAACGCCACCTTACGGTCGATACGCTGGATGATCGAAACCTTCAATTTGGATTTATTGGCAACCGTACGAACCCGAAGATCTTCGGGACGTTCGATCTCGTTTTCTTCCACGTGACGCTTAATCAGCTCAATGAACTCCTTACCGTATCTTTTTGCCTTACCGGCTCCGACACCCGGAATATTCTGCAATTCTTCCAACGTTACCGGATAAGTAGTGGCCATCGCTTCCAGAGACGGATCCTGGAAAATAACGAAAGGAGGCACTTCCAGACGCTTGGACAACTTCTTGCGTAAATCCTTCATCATCGAGAAAAGGGCAGGATCGACCGCACAAGCGGCTCCACCGCGTACGGGAACTTCTTCTTCCTCTTCATCGAATTCGTTGTCTTCTGTAATCTTGAAAGAGACAGGTTTCTTTATAAACTCTTTTCCTTTTTCTGTAATCTTCAACAGACCGTAGTTCTCGATGTCCTTGGCCAAATATCCGGCAATCAATGCTTGACGGATAACGGCATTCCATGTCTTCTCTTCCTCATCCGAACCGGAACCGAAAATCTCCAGTTCATTGTGCTTGTAAGATTGTATTTCGGAGGTCTCGTTGCCGACCAACATGTTGACAATATATTCTGCCTTGAATTTTTCCTTTAACGTACCAACCACTTCGAGTACGGCGCTTAATAATTCCTTTGCTTCCACTTTCTTTTTTGGGTTCAAACAATTATCACAATTTCCACAATTTTCTTCCAGGTATTCTTCACCGAAATAGTGCAACAAGACTTTCCGTCGACATACGGAAGTTTCGGCATAAGCAGCAGTCTCCAGAAGCAACTGCTTACCGATCTCCTGTTCCGCCACCGGTTTTCCCTGCATGAATTTTTCCAATTTCTGCAAGTCTTTATAGGCATAAAAAGCGATGCACTGGCCTTCACCGCCATCACGGCCGGCTCGTCCGGTTTCCTGGTAATATCCTTCGAGGCTTTTGGGAATATCATAATGGATGACATACCGTACGTCGGGTTTGTCGATCCCCATACCGAAAGCAATGGTCGCAACGATCACGTCTGCTTTTTCCATTAGGAACGCATCCTGATTGCTCGAACGCTGCTGCGAATCCATACCGGCATGATAAGGGAGCGCCTTGATACCGTTTGCTTTCAGAATATCGGCAAATTCTTCCACCTTCTTACGGCTCAAACAATAGATAATACCGGATTTTCCCTCGTTGGACTTAATATATTTGATGATCTCGCGGTCGATATTCGCCGTTTTCGGACGAATCTCATAATACAAATTAGAACGGTTGAAGGAGGATTTAAAGACAGAAGCGTCAATCATTCCCAAGTTTTTCTGAATATCGTGCTGCACTTTCGGAGTGGCTGTCGCCGTCAAAGCAATCAACGGACGCTTGCCGATTTCGTTTATGATCGGACGGATACGACGATATTCCGGACGGAAATCATGCCCCCATTCAGAAATACAATGTGCTTCGTCCACTGCATAAAACGAAATATTGACTTGGCGCAGAAACTCCACATTTTCATCTTTGGTCAATGACTCAGGAGCCACGTAGAGCAATTTCGTCCGGCCATTACGGATATCGTCTTTTACCTGGTCGATAGCCGATTTATTCAAGGAAGAGTTTATGAAATGGGCAACCCCGTCCTCTTCGCTGAAATTACGCATGGCATCCACTTGGTTCTTCATCAGGGCTATCAAAGGAGAAATCACTATGGCCGTCCCCTGCATCATAAGAGAAGGCAGTTGATAACACAAAGATTTTCCTCCTCCGGTCGGCATCAACACAAATGTATCATTTCCTGCCAGTACATTTTCGATGATTGCTCTCTGATTTCCTTTAAAGGTATCAAAACCAAAATGTTTTTTGAGCTCTTCTGTCAAATTATCCTTCTTCGCCATACTATTCATATTTTAAAAACCGCCGTCAGGTCATCTGCAGACGGTTTACGTCCGATTTTTCAAACTTTTCCTTCGCATACTCCAACGTGACATGGAGTGTCTTTTCATTTGCAGACGGCATACTGTACATGGCATCCATCATCACAGCCTCCACAATGGAACGTAAGCCACGTGCTCCCAACTTAAACTCAAGTGCCTTATCGACTATAAATTCGAACACGTCTTCGTCAAATGTCAGTTCAATATCATCCATCGCAAACAATTTGATATATTGCTTGATGATCGAGTTCTTCGGTTCCGTCAAGATATTACGAAGCGTACTCCTATCCAACGGGTTCAAATAGGTCAAGATAGGCAGACGTCCGATGATTTCCGGAATCAGGCCAAACGATTTCAAGTCGGTTGGTGTAATGTATTTCAGCAGATTGTTGCGATCCACCTGCGCCGTGTTTTCGTTTGCGGCGTATCCTACTACACGTGTATTCAAACGCTGGGCGATTTTCTTCTCTATTCCGTCGAAAGCGCCACCACATACAAACAGGATATTTTTCGTATCCACGGCAATCATTTTCTGCTCCGGATGCTTGCGCCCACCCTGCGGGGGTACGTTCACGATGGAACCTTCCAAGAGCTTCAGCAAGCCCTGCTGCACACCTTCACCGCTTACATCACGGGTAATGGAAGGATTATCGCTCTTACGGGCGATCTTATCTATTTCATCGATAAATACGATACCACGCTGTGCCGCTTCGACATCATAATCGGCAGCCTGCAACAGACGGGTCAAAATGCTTTCTATATCCTCCCCTACATAACCGGCTTCTGTCAAGACCGTCGCATCTACAATGGCAAACGGGACATGGAGCAATTTGGCGATCGTACGGGCAAGTAGCGTTTTACCTGTCCCCGTAGCACCCACCATAATAATATTCGATTTCTCGATCTCAACATCATCCGATGTTACTTTCTGGATCAAACGTTTGTAATGGTTATACACAGCAACCGACAGATAACGTTTAGCGTCGTCCTGACCTATCACATATTGGTCCAGAAAAGTCTTAATATCCTCAGGCTTAGGCAGATCTTTCTGGTTTAATCCAAAAGAACTCCCCTTGCCAGGCATTTGTTCTTTTACTATTTCGTACGCTTGCTGTGCACATTCATCGCAAATAGCACCGGAAATCCCGTTAATCAACATATTAACGTCCCGGCTACCGCGTCCGCAAAACGTACAGCTATCGCCTGTTTTGGCCATTCCGTATTTGTTTTTTAAAGAGAGTACGTTAAAAGCTCCTGTTCCCGCATTCGATACAAGGGACAAGGGACTTTTAACGCAGCCCCTTACATTAATATTATTTATTACGAACCAGAACCTTGTCGATCATACCGTAAGCCAAAGCTTCCTCTGCCGTCATCCAATAGTCACGGTCACTATCGTGTTCAACCTTTTCATAAGGTTGACCTGAATGAGTTGATATGATTGTGTAGAGTTCCTTCTTTACTTTCAGGATTTCACGAGCCGTGATCTCAATATCCGAAGCCTGTCCCTGCGCACCGCCTAACGGCTGGTGAATCATCACGCGGGAATGAGGCAAGGCCATACGCTTGCCTTTCGTTCCGGCGACCAGCAATACCGCAGCAAAAGAAGCTGCCATACCCGTACAGATAGTCGACACGTCACTACTGATAAACTGCATCGTGTCATAAATACCATATCCTGCATAAACAGAGCCACCCGGAGAATTGATATAAATTGAAATATCCTTGCCCGGATCGCTTGAATCCAGATACAACAACTGTGCCTGGATTACATTTGCCGTATAATCGTCAACCTGTGTACCTAAAAAAATGATACGGTCCATCATCAACCGTGAAAAAACGTCCATCTGAGCAACGTTCAATTGACGCTCTTCGATAATCGTCGGAGATATGTAACTGCTGGTTATATTCATATAACTGTCCAGCGCATTACTGTTCATCCCTAAATGCTTCGTTGCATACTTTCTGAAATCTTCCATAATCTATAGTCTTATTGTGTTACCGAAAAGTCATAAAAAAAGGGATTCCTCTCTTACTTATCGGAATAACAAAGTTATAAATAAATTTCTGAAAGAAACAACTTATTTGCTGTCCGGTAAGATATTTTTTCGAGAGAAAGCCCTTTTTAGATAAAAAAGCTGCTGCTGCCGCTTTTTCAGGTAGTCTTATTCTTCAAAAAGTTTGTTGAATTCGTCGGCTGTCACCTCCTTGGTATCCAGTTCGACTTGTTCTTTCAACCAGCCTGCCAGTTTTTCTTCAACTGCACGGTCAATGATATTCTGCAGCGTCTGCTTGTTTTTCAAAATGTCTTTAGCATAGTTAGCCAATACGTCTTCCGGTACGGAAAGCATTCCATACTGGGCGAACTGGGCTTTAGCTACACGTTTAGCGAAGCCTTCGATATCAGCATCTTCAACTTTCAATCCGTTTTCCTTCACCAGATTTTCTTTGATCAGCTGATATTTCAAGTCTTCTATGATCCGAGGATATTCTTCGTCGATCTTTTCTTTCGTATTCTTTTCATTGGCAACCAGCAACCAACGCTTTAACAGGTCTTCGGCAAACGAAAGTTCACCGGCCTTCTGAACCAGCAGGTCACGGGCATCGACCAAGAACTTGAAGTCGCTCTGCGGAGTGAACTGCTCAGCCAAAGCTTCGCGGATCTTGTTCTTGAATTCTTCTTCGCTGGTAACAACGCCTTCACCGAAGACTTTGTCGAACAATTCCTGGTTCAGCTCTGCATTCTTATGACGAGTCACCTCCGTGATTTCAAAGCTAAAATCGCCTGTGATACCACTGACGGCTTCCTTATTCACTTTCAAGAAAGAAGCGATTTCTGCTTCTGCACCTTCGTAGGCCTTATTCGGATTGAATACGATCACAGAGTTCTTCTTTGCACCGATGAATTTAGCTTTTTCAGCTTCATCCTTTATGTACATCGGCATCAAAACAGCCTCTTCAACAACGATACCGCCTTCTTTCGGAGAACCGTTTTCCAGTTCGGCTACCGTACCTTTCACCAAGTCTTTTTCTTCTACATCCTCAACCTGGTCGTACGTTCCGAAATTAGCCTGGTAAGCCTCGACTTGTTTGCCGATCATTTCGTCGTCGATATTCACCTGGTAATAAGGAACCTTGTCATTTTTGGACAATTCGATCTTGATTTCCGGAGCCAGCGCTACATCAAAACAAAATTCGAAGTCTTCCTGAGTATCGAAGTTGATTTCTTTCTGTTCAGTTTCGTTAGGCAGCGGTTCGCCCAAAATGTTCAGTTTGTTTTCACGGATATAGTTGTACAAGTTTTCAGAAACCAATTTGTTGATTTCTTCAACCAACACATGCTTGCCATACATTTTCTTTACCATACCCATTGGGACCATCCCTTTACGGAAACCCGGCATCTCTGCTTTCTGACGGAAGCTGCGAAGGCTCTTTTCAACCTTGTCTGCATAGTCAGCTTTCACTATTTCCAATTTCACAATGCCTTTTGTAGCATCAATGTTTTTAAGCGAAACGTTCATTCTGAATGATTTATTTAATTAATAGTCTTGTTCGAATTTTAGGGTGCAAAATTAGACTTAATCTTTTAATCTCGCAAATTGTTTGCTTAAATTGTTATAACCGAGATGAATTTAGGAGCAATATTATTTTTTTCAGGATAAATTGTTGTTTATCTAAAATAAATGTATTCCTTTGCGATGTGAAAGGGCATTAACCTTGAACGGACCTAACATTGTTTTTTATTTCTTCATTTACTCGTTACTTGTCGAATATCTCTCACTGTTACGAAATTCCGGTTTACTACTTTCATTGAAGTAACAATTTTATTTTTTAATTTCTATTTTTATGAACATCTATGTTGGAAACCTGAACTATCGTGTTCGGGAAGATGATTTGAAACAAGTAATGGAAGAATACGGTACGGTTGAATCCGTAAAGATCATCAAAGACCGTGAAACAGGCAAATCAAAAGGTTTTGGTTTCGTTGAAATGCCGGACGATGAAGCTGCGAAAAAAGCAATCGCCGAGTTGAACGAAGCAGAATATGAAGGCCGCCAGATAGTAATAAAAGAGGCTCGTCCTAAATAATTACTTTTCCGGGAAAAAATAAGAAACTTCTGCTTAACTTTGAGCAGAAGTTTTTTTATGCTCAAAAATATGTTCTTAAAAGGTATATATGCCGGAAAACCGGCCATCTTCCAATTGACCGTCCTGCTTCTCCTGATTCTGGCAGGCGCAGTTTTCTCATCGCTGATTGCAATGGGATTCTTCTATATGATCTATGGTCTGCACGCCGATATTACGCAGTATTCGGACATGATGCGCCTGTTGCAACTTATTTCAGCCCTCGGCACATTCCTCTTTCCTGCATTGGCACTTGCGTGGCTGTGCAGCTACAATCCGAAAGAATATCTGTCGATCGGGAAAATGCCTAAAGGACACATATTGCTTCTCACATTTCTCAGCATATTTTTGATCACTCCTTCCATCAGCCTGACCGGAATACTGAATAAGCAGATGGAACTGCCATCTTTTATGGAACCCATAGAAAACTGGATGCGGTTGCAAGAGGAAACGGCCGAACAACTGACTCTGAAATTGCTGGCCGGAAGAGGGATCATAACTTTGTTTTTTAACCTGATCGTTATCGCGGTAGCTGCCGGCATTACGGAAGAATTCCTTTTCAGGGGCGCTTTGCAACGGATAATCGGGAAATGGACGTACAATCATCATATCATCATCTGGAGTGCAGCCATCATTTTCAGTACCTTCCACATGCAGTTTTTCGGCTTCCTTCCACGTATGCTGTTAGGAGCTTATTTCGGATATTTACTTTATTGGACCCGGAACATCTGGATACCGGTATTTGCCCACTTCGTTAATAATGCAATTGCTGTCATCAGCATGTCGGATGCCAAATTAAAAGACAACGAATTCATTACCGGAGATATTTCCACACAGAATTTGTTGCCCTACACAATCGTGGCGATCGTTGCGTTATTTTTCTTTGTCCGTTGCTGTCGGAAATTGAAAATTATCAGATCGTCTAATCTTAATTCTTAAAAGTCTTTTTTGCGGAGAACAAAATCCTTACCCAGATATTTTTCACGCACAATTTCATTTTCGGCCAACTGCTCGGCAGTTCCCTGAAAAAGCACTTTCCCTTCGAACAGCAGATAGGCACGGTCACAGATACTCAAAGTCTCGTATACGTTATGATCTGTGATCAGAATCCCGATATTCTTATGTTTCAGCTTTGCGACAATACTCTGGATATCTTGTACGGCAATCGGGTCTACCCCGGCAAACGGTTCGTCAAGCATGATAAATTTCGGATCGATAGCCAGACAGCGAGCGATCTCCGCACGCCGGCGTTCACCTCCGGACAACTGGTCGCCCAAATTCTTCCGCACTTTATTCAGACCAAATTCGGCAATCAGACTCTCCAATTTTTCTTTCTGGTATTCGGATGTTGTCTCTGTCATTTCCAATACGGAACGAATGTTATCCTCCACCGTCATTTTACGGAAAATAGACGCCTCCTGAGCTAAGTAGCCAATACCATTACGAGCGCGTTTATACACCGGAAACTTCGTGATCTCCATATCGTTCAAGAATATCTTTCCTTCATTGGGAGTCACCAACCCTACCGTCATATAGAAAGTAGTCGTTTTCCCAGCCCCATTAGGGCCAAGCAATCCCACGATCTCTCCCTGCTTCACATTGATCGAAACATGATTTACAACGGTACGTGTCTTATATTTTTTAACGAGATCCTCCGTACGGAGCACCATTTGTTGTTCGTCTGCCATATCCAAAATCTTTGCTACAAAGAAACGGAATTAATTCCTTCTATACAAATCGTTCACTACGCTTTTATTGACTTACAGCCCAGTTTAGATTAAATACAAACCAGAAGTATCAAGCCTGAAATGAACAGTTGTTCCCAGAATTGCGTTATATTTGCAGACTGTAATTGAATAGAAACATAAAATAATGAATAAAGCATTACATCAAGTAGGTGAATATGTCATGTTGATGGGGAAATGCATCTCCGTACCCAACCGGTGGAGCATGTTCTTTAAGCAGTTGATAAAGGAAATATATAAATTAGGAGTCGATTCCCTTTGGATCGTTGTCATCATTTCCATTTTTATCGGTACGGTTATTGCCATCCAGATTTCACTGAATATCAGTTCGCCGCTCATTCCTAAATTTACGATAGGATATACAACGCGTGAAATTATCCTGTTGGAATTTTCTTCTTCCATCATGTCACTGATCCTGGCAGGCAAAGTCGGTAGTAACATAGCCTCCGAGATCGGGACCATGCGTGTGACGGAGCAGATCGACGCAATGGAAATCATGGGAGTTAACTCCGCCAACTTCCTGATCCTGCCAAAGATGGTCGGTATGATGACTTTCATTCCGGTATTAGTTATCTTCAGTATGTTCACCGGTATTTTGGGAGGTATCGCAGCCAGCCATTCCACGGGCACAGGTATGACTCCCGCCTCTTTCGAATATGGTTTGCAGTTCTATTTCAATGAGTTCTACATCTGGTACTCCATCATTAAATCCGTCGTGTATGCGTTTATTATTTCATCCATAGCCGCCTATTTCGGTTATAATGTGAAAGGCGGTGCACTGGAAGTAGGCAAAGCCAGTACGAACGCAGTCGTTATGAGCAGTATCATGATTCTGCTGGCCGACGTGATCTTAACCAACTTAATGCTGACATAAAAAATGGTAGAAGTAAAACATATCACCAAGTCCTTTGAAGGACGCGTTGTCTTGAATGACATCAGCGCCGTCTTCGAAACGGGAAAAACAAACCTGATTATCGGGCGAAGCGGCTCCGGGAAAACGGTTCTTATCAAAAATATTATCGGGCTGATGCGTCCGGATTCGGGAGAGATTTTATATGACGGCCGTGACTTGACATCGATGGATAAGCACGAATTGAACATGTTGCGCCGTGAAATGGGTATGCTGTTCCAAGGATCGGCCTTATTCGACAGCATGACGGTGTTGGAAAATGTCATGTTCCCGCTGGATATGTTCTCAAACGACACTTACAAAGACCGCCTGAAACGTGCCCAGTTCTGTCTGGACCGTGTGAACCTGTCGGAAGCCGGCCACCTCTATCCTTCTGAGATCAGTGGCGGTATGATGAAACGTGCCGCTATTGCCCGCGCCATCGCCCTGAACCCTAAATATCTGTTCTGTGACGAACCGAACTCCGGCCTGGACCCCAAGACTTCGCTGATTATCGACGACCTGATCCACGATATCACCGCCGAATACAAAATGACGACTATCATCAACACACATGACATGAACTCCGTCATGAATATCGGTGAAAACATTATCTTCATCAAAGAAGGCGTAAAAGAATGGCAGGGGAACAGCAAAGAGGTTATTACTTCCAAGAACAAAGCATTGAACGATTTTATCTTCGCTTCAGACTTGTTCCGCAAGGTTAAAGAAGTCGAGGAAGAAGAGTTAAAAGAAGAAGAACTGAAAGCAAAGTAAAAAATAATCCGATGCCCATCGGATGAAAAAACGACGGGCATCGGATTATTTACTGATGCCTATTTTTTATCTATACCCTTAAAAGGCCGGTTTCAAGCCCTCCCATTTCACATTCCACAGTCCGTTTTTAGGGAATCCGGGATTTCCTTCCGTACAACCGTCCCAACCGGCACACATCATCGCGACAACGGTAAGCAAGCCGCCATTTCCCGGCAGGTAAAGCGGAAGTCCTTCATTCTGGAAATTGTGTCCATTAGGCAGATAAGTATTTTTCTGTACACTCTTCAACAAGGCTTCCAACGCCCACTCCGGTTCATTCAAGCGGATGGCAGTCATAGCTATCAAAGGGAAATCCCATCCCCAAGTATCAGCCCAGTCCCAATTGTCCAGAACATGGCGCAACGTTTTACGCATAACTTCCTTATCCAAATAAGCCGATGCCGGAAGGAAACCGTAAGCGGCCAATTGAGTCGGATGTCCTCCGTCTTTCTCTAATACAGATTCAGCCTCGACATAAACGCCATTGACAACAGGCCAGGGAGCCATCTGATCTGCCATCCGATCCCAATCGGCATTCCGTTCCCGTCCCATCCTCTCTCTCCAATCATTCGCCTTTTTCAACCCCCAGCTCCAATATGCCAATTCGAAAGCAGGATTGATATTTTCACGGAAAGTTCCACTGTTTCCTTCACGGGCGGAGATGATCGGAGGTCCCAGAACATAGCATTTCCGGGAGGCATCCCAATGAGCATAATCGAACATAAATTCAGCCGTCGCATTTATCAGGTCACCAAACCGGTTCAATGTCTCTTGTGTCGGATTTTCCCGATAAAGCAATTCCGCATAAAAAATCGGATGCGGTTGCTGCCAGACCAATAAGGGACCGACACCGGAAGGGGCCTCCATACCGTCCGGACCGATCATCTTCGGCCAACGGACTCCCTTATATCCTTGCGTGGCAGCATAGGATTTTGCCACTTCAAAAATCTCATCGTACCAGCCTAAGGTATTCGACAAGTAGGCGGACCGTCCCCACAAAGCAAAATGAACAGAATGCCACCAATGCATCTCCAGATGGAATTTGCCATACCAGCTATTGCAGGTCAAACCCGTCTCCTGAGGCGGATACTGTTGCCGGGACTGGATAGCGGTCAAATACTGCGACAGAACGATCCGGCGTTCCAACCGCTCATCCAGAAAGTTTCCCATGCCTGTCGGTTTGCCCGGACAGCAGAGGCATAATCATCAGAAGTATTCAACGCATTCTCATCTGTCGAAAAATCGACCAACAGCGTAAATTCATCTTTACCGGATAGTACTTCCAGAAAATAATTATGACGGGACGTTTCTCTCAATGCAGCCTTCACGGATGTCCGTATACGGCAATAATAGACAAAATCATCCGTCTGATGTTTAATGAGCCAATCGTTGTCACCACTTCGGACAATCCAAGACCGATGGCCGTCTTCCATATCCCAGACAGCCGGTTCCTTGCCAAATGCAACACTGGGAAAAGGGAAACAGATCCGTACACCTAACTTCTTTTCGGAAAAGAGAGGTGATTTCAAACGATAGGCCAACTCATCCTTATCGGGATGACAAAGTGTCGTGACTTCTACAGGAGAGCCGGACAGCTTAAAACGGCTTTCCAACGTTCCTTCCCAGACATTCAACTGTTGACAAGGTTCGCTCAGTTCCTCCTCCGAAAGCGTCTTTCCTTCCGCCTTCTGCAAACCGATCAAAGCCAATCCCGTTTGATGGGGATTGGCACGAAGATATTCACGACCGGGAGAAGAGCCGATCGGATAAGGGACTTTCTTGCCATAAGCATCCAGATATTTGAAGACATCAGGCAACTGATAGTTTTCCGTATTCGGAAAACGATGCCAGCCCCATTCCGACATTGTCGACAAAGGGATCCCTTCCCGGTACAATTCCGGAAAGGTTTGCATCCCCGTTATGTCGGCTGTATAGCAGAAACGCCCGTTCCCGACGGAAAGAGGGGAAAATTTGTCAATCTGCGTCTGCGTCACATTATGACGCATGACAAGCGCTTTCCGGTCTATCTTGTTACTTCCAGCCATTCCCGCACCACAACAGGCAAACAGGAAAAGAAGCATAATCAGTCTTTTTATATTCATATCCTGCTTTATTTTTGAATCTATTACATTACTGATATCCATTCCTCCTACATCTGTTCCACCGCCACCTGTATCGTTACGGGTCCCAACAGACCGGAAGGCTCCAACGCAATCTCGGATACGGCATTTCCCCTAAAGTCATTTCCCAAAACGATATTCGTTTGCGTATATTTAGTCGGGGACACCGCCATCTCATCACCCGCCACCCGGTTAAACCAGGAATTGGTCACTTCCACAACCACATCGTTTTCTCCTTCCTTCAAACCGTCTGTTATATCCACACGGAAAGGCTTTGTCCAGACAATTCCCTTGTCTTTCCCGTTAATACAGACAGAGGCAATCCCGACATCCTTTAC
>NZ_MNQY01000022.1:0-2206 GCF_001915675.1 Parabacteroides sp. merdae-related_45_40
TCATCCAGTTCACCGTTGATCAGGAGCAACTTGCCTTTCAGACGGTAAGCATTGTCGACATTGGAGGAGGTGCTATAAGAGGCGTCGATCGGATAGCCCATCCACTGTTCGTTCCACCAGATTTTATCCATCCGGTTGTCATGGCAACCGCAAAGGGCGACTGCAACCTTATAAAAATCGTTATGGAACAGCAAAGCAGCCATCGCATTCTGACCTCCGGCCGACCAGCCATAGATGCCGACACGATTCAAATCCATATACTTGTATTTCGCACCTGCCGCTTTCATCCAAGCGATACGATCCGGGAAACCGGCATCTTTTAGGTTCTTCCAACATACATCATGGAAAGCTTTCGAGCGGTTGGACGTCCCCATACCGTCGATCGAAACGACGATAAAGCCGAGTTCTACCAATTTGGAGACCAGATGATGGGCCGGTTTGAAGTCCTTATCCACATGCGAATCATGCGGACCGGCATAAATAAACTCTACGACCGGATAAGATTTGGAAGCATCAAAGTGCATTGGGCGATAAATGTTCCCCCAAATATCCGTCTGCCCGTCCCGGCCTTTCGCGCAGAACACTTCCGGCATTTGCCAGCCTTCCGCCTGCAACGCACTCACATCGCACCTCTGTAATCCGGCCACCACAGACACATCCGAAGTCCGCTTCAACTGACTGACAGGCGGCAGGTCGGGACGAGAATAGACATCGGTAAAATAAGAACGGTCGGCAGAGAAAGTCACACGGTGGTTCCCGTTCTCAGGAGTCATATCGGTAAAGCCTGTTCCATCCAAGTTAATCCGGCAGTAATGCAGGTTATAAGGATCTTCGCCTTTATTAAAGCCCGAAGCGGTGAAATAGACAACCCGGTTCGTCTCATCCACATAATCGACCTGACGGAGCACCCATTCACCCTTTGTCACCTGTCGTTTCACCTGCCCGCTCGTACCATCTATCAGGTAAAGATGACGCCATCCGTCCCGTTCGGAAATCCAAAGCAATTCTTTTCCGTCATCCAGATCATACCGATAGTTGTTATAATAATAGATGAAAGTCTTCGTCTGCTCATCCACCAAATGACGGATAGAACCGTCGGCAGCACTCACTTCGCCAATGACATAACGCTGATGCCCGCGCTGGTTGAACTCGAACGTGAACGCGCGGCTGTCTTCGCGCCAACCGGTCAGGTTCAGATAGAACTGATTTTCATAAGGAGTGACATTCAACGCCATTTGCTTGCGCGCCTCCACATCGAAGAGCACCGGCAGGTAAACAGGCAATACATCCCCCGGCTTCGCATAGTCGCGCCATTGCAGGATCGGCTGCTTCTGGCTAGACGGGCTGGATTCGATCAGCGGAATGCGGCGTTCCTGCACGTCGCGCACTTTCACGGTTGCCAGCTTCCGGGAGTCGGGCGACCAGATGATCGACCAACCGTCATAACGCAGATTCGCCGTGCCATCCATCGTCAAGGCAATCTCTTCCTTTGGTTTATCTTTCTCCTTCTCATCCCAGAGGGGCGAGAGATAGAGATTATTATCTTTCACATACGCTTCCCACTTCTTATCGGGCGAGACAACAGGAACCGGAGCCTCTTCGCGACGACGCCAGCGATCCGGCCTCTTCTCTTCCTCTTTCAGCAGGGATTCGGCCAGTTTCTTTTGCTTTTTGGAGAAGAATGCCGCCAATCCTTTCTTATCCGCAGCACGCTGTTTCTTTCCACTCTCCGCATTGACGAGATAGTAGAAATCTCCTTCCTTCTCATGATTCTTATACCAAAAATAGTGTGAACTGTCTATCCATTCGGGATGGATAGCAGGAGAATAAACCCGGTCGGAGCATTTCAGGATCGTGTCAGCACGCTCGTAATCGGCACGCGTCACCTGCGAAGCGGCACTTTCCGCACCGAATGCCATCGCCAACAAGCAAAAGATAAACAAAGTCGTTTGTTTCATAATAATCAGTGATTTATTTTTCAATTTTCAACTTTCAATTTTCCAACCACCAGTCGATCATCTTCCGTGCCAAGCTCAGCTTGTGCGGTATTTCCGGCAGGTTATCTTTCGAGAAGAAGGAACCGGAACTCAACTCTTCGTCCTGCAATTTGATCTCCCCACCGGCATAATCGGCAATAAAACCGATCATAAGGTTGCTTGGATAAGGCCAAGGCTGATTGCCAAAATAAGTGATGTTACGGATCGTC
>NZ_MNQY01000022.1:2244-3315 GCF_001915675.1 Parabacteroides sp. merdae-related_45_40
ACGTCTCCCCCGTTTCCAGGAAGCCGGCCACAAGCCCATGAAACGTTCCCCGGAAGTTACGCGCATGCACCAACAGGATTTCCTCACCTTTCCGGATCAAGACCAGTACGGCAGGCGATACCGACGGGAACATCTCATTGCCGCAATGAGGGCATTTCTTCATGATCGGCCCTTTCAGTTCCGTCGGCGTCCCGCAGACAGGACAAAACCGGCTGTGTTGATCCCAATAGACAATCTCATACGCTTTCCCCGCCTGATCATAGGAGTAACGGTCGATATGATCATAGGAAGCGCGGAGTCCCATAGGCATGAAAACATCCGTCTCTTCCAGGGGCGCATCGGTAAAAGCCGCCATCGCCATTGTCCCGTCCTGCATCTCGACCGGAAGCGAGCGGGCAACCGTCACAGGCGCTTCGTCCGTACAAGGGATTACATAGCCGTCAGCTTTCTTTTGCAGTAGAAGTTGGTCATTGTAGAAGACGTACCAATACAAAGACGCGTTATTTGTCTTTTCCATATATCTGATTCTTTAGAACACCACAAACATACGGAAAAAATGGAATTATCCTCGCACTTGCAATATATATAGTGACGCATAAAACATGAAGAGGTATGGTTATAATAACCAATTAAGAACTTATACTATATGAATTAAGAAGAAGTACCGTATTATTTAGCCCTTTTCCTTCTACTTATAAGTTGTCCGCTTGGCGGCGAACGATCGTTCTCTTGCAAGCGGACAACCGTTCGCCGCCAAGCGAACGATTTATGGGTTAAGATAAGCGTGCTAATATATACAGAAGAACGGGGTAAAAGATACAGATGCTTATGATAAACCGTGCGCATCCGAACTCCTTTTGTGCGTATATGCACGATCATCAAACCCGGCACAACAGATAACATCTTATCTACAAGTTTTTTACGATTATGGCACGACTTTTGTCACATTTCTCGTAAACAAATCAGTTAAAGACCATGATTAAAACAGTTGCATTAGAAAAGATCTTCCGCACGGAAGAGGTAGAGACGTTGGCTCTTAATAAAGTAAGCATAGAGGTGAAGGAAGGGGAA
>NZ_MNQY01000049.1:0-55790 GCF_001915675.1 Parabacteroides sp. merdae-related_45_40
ATTACCTTCACCTTCCATAAGCCTTGTTAAACAAAGCATATGATTAGAAGGTGAATGGTAAACCATAAAGTTGTCGAAAACATTTATTCAAAAGTAGTCGTGAGTCGTTTTATTAGGTTTCCTGTCCCTTGGAAGATAGCCTAAAGGTGAAAAAATATAGCCTATGACCTATACGAGGACAGGCTATAGGGAGATGATAAAAAGGGTATAGGCTTTTCGGAAATAGCCTATACCCTTTTGAGAATGCTGCCGACAGTTTGTTTTATGAAAAACAAAATATAACACCCGTAAAGCATAGTGTTATCTTTATGAGTTAGGGTAGTTAATGCATAGCGTTATGATCTGCCAAGTCTCTCTTGGTGTAAAGTTATTCTTCAATTTCCATCTCATCCAACAAATATCCCGCTCCGGCATATTTGTCCATGATGAAGAGAACGTAGCGGATGTCGACAATGATACTGCGTTGGTAATCGGGGAGATATTGGATGTCGCCGCCGACTCCTTCCCAATTGCGGTCGAAATTGATACCGATCAGTTCACCGTCTGCATTCATCACAGGGCTACCGGAGTTCCCACCGGTCGAATGGGTGGTTGTACTGAAGGCAACTGGCATTTTTCCGTCGGAGGTTTTGTAGCGTCCGAAATCTTTGGCAGCATACAGTTCTTTCAAGCGGGTTGGTACTACGAATTCCCAGTTGGTGGAATCTTCTTTTTCCATCACTCCGTCCAGTGTTGTCTGATGGCCATAGTAGTCGCAGTCGCGCGGGCTGTACCCTTTTACCTGTCCGTAGGTGAGGCGCAGGGTAAAGTTGGCGTCGGGAAAATTGGCACGATCGCCGTACATGGCCAGCAAACCTTTTACATAACTACGGTGAGCCATTGCATACCCATCTTCAAATTCTTTTAACGCATTCTTCAGATTGGCTTCTTCTGCACGGACAGACTTGGCAAAAAGAATCATCGGGTCGTTTTCCAGTGCTTTGACAGACGGACGAGAGAGGAATTTATTGAAATTATCCTCACTGCCGAAGATGGATTTCTCGAACAGATAGTCGACGAATCGGTCTGTGTCTCCTTTGAACTTCTTGTCGATTAATTCGAAATAGGTCGGTTGCGCTTTCGGATCGACTTGGCTGCGGTACTCTTTCAGCATCACTTTGGCGATTTTCTTATCTACGTCGGCCGAGTAATTGCTGTTGGCAAATCCATGATAAGCCCGTTCCAACAGCCGGAGTTGTTCCTGTCTGGCTTTTTTGTCTTTCCCTTTCAAGGCTTCTATGACCATATCCATTTGGGTTGGCACACTTGTAAATTCAATTCCTCGCAGGATCGCTTCATCCAACATCCAACTGCGGAAACGTAGGTCTTTACGGTCCGATACGATCTGTTCGATCGCCATCAGGGCATCGGGGTAGCTCGGTTCGCACATTTTGTTGGACCAGGCAATCAGTTTGTCCTGTTCCTCCTTTTTCATTTGTTCGAAATTACGTTTTTTTATGGCCCAGTTGCTACCGATCGCATTTTTGTAAGCATTCGTTGAGCCTGCATATTTGCTGGCATACTGAATCCGGACAGCTGGATCTTTCAACATCTCGTCCAACATAACTTTCTGGCGCAAGTCACGGATGTGGATACGGATCGTGTTGTCAATATCACGGCGTTCCGCCACTTCCCAGGAAGTATAATATTTATTGGTACGGCCGGGAAATCCCATCATCATGGCATAGTCATTTTCCTGGACGCCTTTCAATGAGATCTTGAACCAGCGTTTCGGACGAAGCGGGACATTCTTGTCAGAGTAAGGAGCCGGATTGCCGTTCGCATCGGCATAGACACGGAAAACGGAGAAGTCGCCTGTATGGCGCGGCCACATCCAATTGTCGGTATCTGCGCCGAACTTTCCGATCGATGAGGGAGGAGCTCCTACCAGGCGGATATCGGAATAGATTTTCTTTGTGAACATGAAATACTGGTTACCGCCATAGAACGCCTTTATCTCAACTTCTGTGCCTGGATTGTCCTGCAGGAACTTTTCTCCGACTTTTGCTTTTGCCAGTCCGTTCAGAAATTTCGGAGATAGGAAGTTCATGCTGTTAGGATCGGTATCTTTTTTCAGTTCCTTTTTCACATAGTCGGTCACGTCTTCTATTTTATCGATGAAAGTGACGGTCATGCCGGGGTTCGGAAGTTCCTGATCGCGCGACATGGCCCAGAAGCCGTCTGTCAGGTAGTCATGTTCCAGCGTGCTGTGGCGCTGGATGCAACCGTAGCCGCAATGATGGTTGGTCAGGAGCAATCCTTCCGGCGAAACGATCTCGCCCGTACAACCGCCTCCGAAAATGACGACGGCATCTTTCAAGGAAGCTGAGTCGGGGCTATAGATATCATAATCCTGCAATTTAAGTCCCAAAGCTTGCATTTCTGGGAATCTTTGTCCTTTCAGTAGAGGCAGCAGCCACATACCTTCATCGGCTGCTACCGGTAGCGACAGGATGGCTGCCGCGAGGGAGATGATGAGTTTGTTCATTGATTTATAATTTGTGATTTATAAATTATGATTTCAGGTTTATGACTTTATCGTCTTCATAAATCTGAAATCATAAATCTTACCATTGTTTGTACGGATATTTTGTCAGCATCGAGTTGTAGTAACGACGATCTCCGCTGACCTCGTGTCCGACCCAGTCCGGCCGTTCAAAAGGTTCGTCTTCAGAAGCCAATTCGATTTCCGCTAAGATCAGTCCTTCGTTGTCGCCGTGGAAGACGTCGACTTCCCAGGTGTGTTTCCCGACAGGGACCAGATTGCGTACTTTGTCGATAATACCGGGTTCGCAGAGTTTCAACAGTTCTTCCGCATCCGCGGGTGGTATCTTCTGCTCGAACTCGTAGCGGCTCAACCCATTCTCGTCCGATGCACCTTTGATCGTGAGGAATCCTTCTTCCCCCCGGATGCGTATCCGTACCGTCCGTCCGGGTTGTGAGCAGATATATCCCTGCATGATACGTTCGGATTTGGAAACCTGTTTGCTGAAATCCCCTTTTACCAGAAATTTCCTTTCAATTTCAATCGCCATGATCATTTGATTGTTACCATCGTCGCCCCGAAGCCGTATTCACGGAAAGAGGCATCCTGGTAATAATATTGTTTGTATTTTGTTTTCAGTTCTTTCTCGATTGCTTTGCGCAGTACCCCGTCACCTTTACCGTGGATGAAGACGATTTTCTGTCCTTTGTTGGCGGCATATTTGGCGAGCACTTCATGGAATTTCTCCAACTGGTAATCCAGCATATCCGCATTACTCAGCCCGTTGGTGTTGTCCAGCAGTTCGGTGATATGCAGGTCCACTTCCAGAATTGAGCTGTCGGTTACTTTCTTCTTGACGATCGTTTGGGGGACACGGCGGTCTTCGTGTACCTTCTGCTGCATGGCTTGCTGGAGTTCGGCAGCAGAGATCAGTAATTCTTTTTCGGGGATGTCCTGGCGTACGATTGGGTATACCATTGCATCTTCATCGAAAAAATCATTTTCCATGAAGCAGTGTTGCTTGTAGAATTTGACCGTATCGAGATGGAGTTCTACCGAAATGGCATTCTTCAATGAATAAGGTTTGTCTTTTTTGAAAGCGATCAGTTGTACGCAAATACGTTCCAAGTCGTTCAACTCTTCTTTGCCGAATTCTTCCAGGAAGATCTGTGTATTCGGCTCCACAATGCCGTTATAGCGGCTGATCCAGCTATTGTTCTGGCGATTCATATAGTTGAAAAACAGATAGTAATTGCTGTCATTGATAAAATAGGTTTCATAGCCGCTTCCCTGCATCACTTTGGCAGGCTCTATCGGGAGGTAAGCCAAATAGATGTTCAGCCGTTCGCCTTCTATGGTTTCCGTTACCTTTTCTACTTCGGGTTGAGGTTCCGGTTTCTTAGGTTGCGGGACAGCAGCCTGTGTCACGGAAGGCAGCGGTGAACGTCGGGAGCTGTGTACCTGCATCTCGCTGTCTCCTACGACTACACATTCGCGGATCAATGCCGGTACTTCGAATCCGTCTTCATCTTCCACCAAAACTTGATCTTTCCCTTTGAAACTACGAACGACACCTCCACCGGTGCTGTTCAGGAAACGCACTTTGTCTCCTACTTTTATGTTACTCATCATTCTATTTACTTTTATTATTTGCTACAAAAGTAGTAAATCCTGAAGAGTAATACCTGTTCTTGTTGATATTTTCTGGTGAATGCACTTGCCGACTAAAAGTTTCATCTTATGAAACGGTTTGGAACTTCAAGAGCCGCTTATAAAGCAGAAAGGGTTTTTGACTATTCGTATTTATTTTTTGAGTTCTTTCGGGATATTGATCTCCATGCAATATGAAAACGGATAGTTTTTTCCCTGCTTTCTGTTCTCGGTTATTCCGTAAATGGTTTGGCATACTGGATCATGCCTTGTACGTCTTTAAGGCTTTTCGGACGCAATTCGATTGCCATGCAATATTCGTGGGGAACATCGAAAGGAAATTCGATGCCGAAGTCTATGGCTTGTTTATAGCCGAATCTCGGATAATAGTCCTTATGTCCTAGTAAGACGACAGAACCGTATCCCAGTTCGGTGGCTCGTTTGTGTGCTTCACGGATCAAGGCTGATCCGATCCCCCGATTTTGATATTCAGGGAGAACTGAAACGGGTGCTAACCCTAAAGAGGTGACGGATTTGTTTTCTGAAACGATTTCGACTTTTGTCATCAGGATATGGCCGATAATTTCTTCGTCAACCTCGGCAACCAATGAAAGCTCTGGGATAAAAGCGTCTGTTTGACGTAGTTGATCTACTAAAAAAGGTTCGCTATGGTCGCTGTCTTCCATATCTCTGAAAGCGAGTTCTACTACTTTATGAACTGCTTCATAGTCTTTTATCTGTTCTTGTCTGATATTGAAATCCATCGGTTTATATCTTTAGGTTTATAATTTTCTGCTAAGATAAGAAGAATACGACAAAATGTCAATAAATTTGTACTTTTGCAATCCGGTTCGATTAAAAGAGCCTGTAATAGTAAAAGTCATGACAACAAAGACGCAACAGATACGCATCGAAGATTTTGATTATCCGCTGCCTGACGAGCGGATCGCCAAGTTCCCGTTACCCAAACGGGATGAATCGAAGCTCTTATTATATAAGGAAGGAAAAGTCAGCGAGAGTATATTCAAGCATATTACGGATTATTTGCCGGAGGGTTCTCTGATGGTATTCAATAATACACGGGTGATCCAGGCACGTCTTCTGTTTCAGAAAGAGACAGGGGCGAAGATCGAGATTTTCTGTCTGGAGCCGGTCGAGCCGCATGATTATGCTTTGGTTTTTCAACAGACTGAATGTTGCCGCTGGACTTGTTTGGTCGGCAATCTGAAGAAATGGAAAGAAGGACTTTTGAAGAAGGAGGTGCAGCTCGACGGTGAGACTGTTATACTGAAAGCGGAAAAATTGCAGACCTGCGGGGACAGCTACCTCATCGAGTTTACGTGGGATCATCCGACTTGTACGTTTGCTGATCTGTTAGATGCAGCGGGCGTATTGCCGATTCCTCCTTATTTGAATCGCGAAACTGAGAAAAGCGATTTGCAGACCTACCAGACGGTTTACTCCAAGATAAAAGGTTCGGTGGCCGCCCCGACAGCGGGTTTGCATTTTACACCGGAAGTTCTGGCTGCTATCGATGCTCAGGGAATCGGACGGGAAGAACTGACGCTCCATGTCGGAGCCGGGACGTTCAAACCCGTGAAAAGCGAGACGATCGAAGGGCATGAGATGCATACCGAATTTATTTCGGTGCGCCGGAGTTCGATCGAACGGATCAAGAATAACCTCGGTAAGATTATTGCGGTCGGCACGACTTCGGTCCGTACGCTTGAAAGCCTCTATTATATGGGTGTCACGTTGGCTTCGAATCCGGATGCCACAGCCGATGAACTGATCGTCAAACAATGGATGCCTTACGAAGAGACGAATAACAGGTTAACAGCTGATGAAGCTTTGCAAAATATTTTGGATTATCTGGACCGACACCAGGCGGACAAGTTGGTGACGGCTACCCGGATCATTATCGCTCCAGGCTATGAGTTCAAGATCGTACGTGGTATTGTGACCAATTTCCATCAGCCGAAAAGCACGTTGTTGTTGCTGATATCCGCTTTTGTGAAAGGGGATTGGAAAAATATTTATGATTATGCCTTAAGGCATGATTTCCGTTTTTTGAGTTACGGGGACAGCTCGCTGTTGTTGTAATGATCATACAATAAATAGTACATAATCCTGTTTATATAAAACATAGATTATAGCAAATGAGACAGTTTAACCCATATTTGTTCCTGTTGTTGGCTGCGTCTTTTCTGTATTCCTGTAAATCAGCGAAGTTGAGCGATGCGGAAGAGAAGCAGCGTATCGGCGAATATTTTGAAGCAGCGGCCATTTACCGGAAAGTATATACGAAGACTCCTCCTGCCAAGCGAGACTTGCGTGGATATATCGCTTTCAGGATGGCAGAGTGTAACCGTCTGATCAACAATACACCGCGTGCGACCAGCGCTTATATGAACGCGCTCAGGTATAAGTATCCGGACAGTATTGTGAATCTTCGCTTGGGACAGATGTACCAGAAGAGCGGACGTTATGGGGAAGCAGTCAAATATTACAACGACTACCTGCTGGCGGAACCGGGCAGCGTATTGGCCTTTAACGGCGTGACCGGTTGCGAGGAGGCCGTGAAATGGAAACAGTCGCCGACCCGCTATACGGTGAAGCGGATGGACAAGTTTAACTCCCGCCGTTCCGAATTCAGTCCGATGTTGTACGGTGAAAAGTACGATCAACTGTATTTTGCTTCTACCCGTACCCCGAAAGGAGCCGGGAAAGATAAGGAAGAAACGAATAGTGCCATCACCGGACAGCGTAACAACGATTTATTTCTGGTAAAGCAGGACGAGAATGGAGCTTGGTTGGCTCCGGTCGAACTCGAAGACGAGGTGAACACCGAGTTTGACGAGGGAACGCCTTCTTTTTCCAAAGACGGGAATACGATGTATTACACCTATTGCGCACAGGATCCGGAAGGGCCGCGTACTTCTGAAATCTATATATCTTCCCGCAGCAGTGCCAAATGGGGAAAAGGAACCAGGGCGAATATCGTAAAAGATTCGGTGACGGCTCTCGGCCACCCTTCGATATCGCCGGACGGCAAGTATCTGTATTTTGTGTCGGATGCCGTAGGTGGTTATGGAGGCAAAGACCTGTTTCGGGCGCGTGTCGTGGGCAGTGACTTCGGACCGATGGAAAATCTGGGGCCTGATATTAATACGCCTGGTGATGAGATGTTTCCTTATGTGCGGGATTCCGTAACGCTTTATTTTGCTTCCGATGGACATCCAGGAATGGGTGGGTTGGATATTTTCAAAGCAACCTTGGACAGCACGGGCAAGTGGAATGTCGAGAATATGAAGGCGCCGATCAACTCGTCCGGCGATGATTTCGGTATCACGTTTGCCGGAAATAAAGAAAGTGGCTTTTTTAGTTCCAATCGCAATGATGCGCGTGGATATGACCATTTGTATTCTTTCGAATTGCCGGTTATCACGATCTTTATCGAAGGTATCGTGTCGGATGTGGACGAGAACCCGATAGAAGATGCTACGGTCCGTATTGTCGGAAGGGATGGTTTGAACGAAAAAGTTTTGGCAAAGAAAGACGGTAAGTACAGGGTTGAACTGGAACGTGATATCCGCTATGTGATGATGGCAAGCGCACGTGGATACTTGAATCAGAATTTTGAGTTGAAAACAGGGCCGGAGGAGAAGAACGAAACATATATCGTGGACTTTTTCCTTTCCCCGATCAGTAAACCTGTCGTGATCGAAAATATTTTCTATGATTTCGACAAGGCGACTTTGCGTCCGGAATCGAAGAAAGCGTTGGATGAAATGATTAAGATGCTGAACGACAATCCGAATGTAACGATCGAGTTAGGAGCGCATACTGACCGGAAAGGTTCGGAGCAGTACAACGAACGGTTGGCGCAGCGGCGAGCACAGTCGGTTGTCGACTATCTGATTGCCGGAGGAATTGCCCAAGACCGACTTGAGGCTAAAGGGTATGGCGAAAGTGTTCCTAAAGCAATCAATAAGAGGATGGCCAAAAATTATGATTTCCTGAATGAAGGAGATGTCCTGACCGAAGAATTCATAGAAAGAATGACTCCTGAGCAGCAAGAGATTGCAGATCAGATAAACCGTCGGACGGAATTTAAAGTCTTGCGGACGAACTATAATTTATTTTGATTTATCGATAAGGTAAAAAAATATAAGGTACCTCGAATTTTAACCTGTAGCTCGTAAGAGGTTATCTATAGAACACCGACATTTTTTTCTGAATGAGCCAGTCGGTTTTCGGATAACCTCTTACTTTTTTCTATAAGACCGTTAATTATTTGTTTCTCTGGCTTTTTAATTGCTGATAAATCATATCTTTGCGGGAATAAAAACAAGATACTATGAGGATAAGAATACTTTACCTATTATTTTTTATATTGATCTTTTGCAACTGCAACGGCCAACAGGTGGAGAAAACGGAAGCAGGAAACACGAAAGAACATACTTTTCAAATGGTTTCTGTTCCCAGTGTCATTACAGAACCGGAAGAACGCGCCGCTTACTTGGTAAAACATTATTGGGATAAGTTCGATTTTACGGATACAACTCTGATTCATTTCCCGGAAATTACGGAGCAAGCGACTTCCAATTATATCGATATGATGAAATATGTCCCGGCGAAAGTGGCTGCTTCTTCTATCAAAGAGATGATGAGTAAAGCGTCGACCGATAGTTCGATGTTCGTCTATTTTTCCGGCCTGTATGAAAAATATCTTTATGATCCGAATTCTCCCATGAGGGATGAGTCTTTGTATATTTATGTATTGGATGCTGTATTGGAAGCTCCGTTTCTGGATGAAGTCAGTAAAATACGTCCGGCCCATTTGCTCGAATTAGCTCTTAAGAACAGGGTGGGAGAACCGGCTACAGATTTTACGTACACGCTGGTGGACGGTAAAAAAGGAACTTTGTATCGTACGAAAGCTGATTGTCTACTCTTGTTTTTCTATAATCCGGATTGCCATGCCTGTAAGGAAATTACGGATCAGCTCGCTGCTTCGCCGTTTGTGACGGAGTGGATCAAGAATAACAAGCTTAAAATCCTGGCTGTTTACCCGGATGAGGATTTGGAGGCCTGGAAAAAACATATTTCCTATATGCCTGCAGGCTGGATCAATTCTTATGACAGTACGGTGAGTTTGAAAAATGATGAGATTTATGATCTGAAAGCGATACCGACCCTTTATCTGTTGGACAAGGATAAAAAAGTTGTATTGAAGGATGTGACATTTAATCAGGTAGAGAATTATTTAAAACAATAACAAACGATATGAAAGTAAGGACTATTTTATTATCAATGGTTTTAGTTGCCGGAGTCAGCCTGAATGCTTCGGCTCAGTTTAAAATCGGAGGTAAATCCATCAATACTAAAAAATTAGTGAATGCAGCATCCGATGCAGCAAAAGCGGTGACTTTGTCGGACGAGGACGTGGCTGCCATGGCTCGCGAGTATATCCAGTGGATGGATACGCATAATGAGATTGCCGGACCGGAAACGGCGATGGGACAGCGTTTGGCAAATCTGACGAAAGATATCAAGGTCGAAGGTCTCGATCTGAATTTTAAGGTGTATAATGTGATCGACGTGAACGCGTTTGCTTGCGGCGACGGAAGCGTTCGTGTTTGTGGAGGCTTGATGAAGATTATGGATGATAATGAAGTGCTGGCCGTTATCGGTCATGAGATCGGTCATGTTTTACATACGGATTCGAAAGACGCCATGAAGCAGGCTTATCTGACTTCGGCCTCCAAGAATGCTGTCGGGGCTGCCAACAATACGGTTGCCAAGCTGACCGATTCGCAATTGGGGAGCTTGGCCGAAACGCTTGCCAGTGCACAGTATTCGCAAAAGCAGGAGAATGCGGCAGACGATTATGGCTTTGAGTTCAGTATCGCGAACGGTATCGATCCTTATAGTATGTATAATTCGCTTAATAAACTTTTGGAATTAAGTGTGGAAGCTCCCAAGTCATCTAAGTTCCGCCAACTGTTTTCGAGTCATCCCGAAACACAAAAGCGTGTCAAAAGGATGAAAGAAAAAGCGGATGAATATACAAAGAATCAGCAATAAACTGTTAATTACCTTTAAACAGTCGATTTGCAGGCTAAAATAATGCTAAAAAATTAAATATTCTGCCGTAAAACTATGCTGAATAACATAAAATCTATATATTTGCACTGTGTTTTTCATGGTATTAGATTTAAGGTTAGCAATGAAGATTGGTTGTCGTGATGACAACCTTTTCTTTTTTTAGGCCCTTTGTATTTTTCTTTTCTTTCGAAAGTTTTTAAGATTCCGAAATAATATTACTTTTGTGTATTGACTAAAAAACTAAATAGTGTGGATACAAGAATAAAATTGCGGGTGCAAGGTTTAACGAACAGCCAGATACAGTCAGGTGCTTATGCCTTGATTCTTGCTGAAGAAGATGGGGTTCGCCGCATACCTATCATTGTTGGGACATCGGAAGCCCAGTCTATTGCGATCGCTTTGGAACGCATCACGCCTCCTCGTCCTTTGACGCATGATTTGTTTGCAACTTTTGCACAGGCATTCGGTGTTCGTTTGTGTGAGGTTTTTATCTATAAGTTTGAAGATGGTGTATTTTATTCCGAACTGCTTTTTGAGGATGGAATAAAACAGATTCGCTTGGATTCGCGTACTTCCGATGCTATCGCCATCGCTTTGCGTGTGAAATGCGATATCTATACGACACCTGAGATTGTCCGTGAATGTGGTGTCGTGCTTGAAAATTCCGCAGAGGAGAAAGACAAGGATGATGATTCCATATTGGCTCTGGAGCCGGAGGAAATACATGATGAAACAAAGCTGAAAAAATGGCTTTCTCTTTTGGATGTCGATGAATTGTCGGATCGTTTGGATGAAGCGATAGCCGATGAGAACTACGAGTATGCAAAGATGTACAAAGATGAAATCCGGCGTCGTGAAGAGGAGGGCAGGTCTAGATGATAGAACAACAACTTGGTTTTAGTCTTGAGTCTTTTTTACGTGGTATAGTAGGGATTTCTACGGTGTTGGGGGTTGCTTATCTGATGAGTTACGATCGGAAACGGGTCGATTGGAAATTGGTGGGTGGCGGATTGTTTATGCAGTTTGTCTTTGCTCTTGCCGTATTGTATGTCCCTGTAGTCGGAATTGTTCTGGAATGGGTGGGCAAGGCTTTTATTAAGTTGATGGATTTTACTCAGTCCGGGGTTGCTTTCCTTTTAGGGCCGTTGGTAACTAAAAGTGAAGGGTTTATCTTTTTGTTGAACTCACTTCCGGTGGTGATTTTTTTCTCGGCCTTGGTTTCCTTATTTTATTATTGGGGGATTATCCAGCGCGTAGTGGGAGGATTTTCTTGGCTGCTACGACGTTTCATGAATATTTCCGGAGCCGAAGGATTGGTTGCGTCTGGCAATGTGTTTTTGGGAATGACGGAATCCCCTGTTTTGATCAAGAATTATCTGCCGGCGATGAACCGGTCGGAAATATTTCTGGTTATGGTTTCCGGAATGGGGACGATAGCCGGAACAGTGATGGGAACTTATATCGGTATGTTGGCGGGAGGTGATCCTGTGTCGAGGGTTCTGTTTGCGAAACATTTGCTTTCGGCCTCGCTGATGGCTGCTCCGGGTTCTATTGTTCTGGCTAAAATTCTTTGTCCGCAAACAGAAAAGGTCGACGACCGCTTGGTGAAGATGGAGAAGGTCGGACAGCATTCCACTGTATTGGATGCGTTGGCTGCCGGTACGTCGACGGGTGTACGTCTGATGGTGAATATCGCAGCGATGTTGCTTGTATTCATAGCAATGGTCGCACTTGCCAATTATATTTTGGAGGGTGTGATCGGACGCTATACCGGACTGAATGACTGGATCGTATCCATTACAGGCGGGAAGGCTCAAGGACTGACATTCCAGTTTATATTGGGAGTGATCTTATCTCCTTTTATGTGGCTGATCGGAGTTCCTTATCAGGATGTGATGTTGGTCGGTTCTTTGTTGGGACAGAAAACCATTTTAAACGAGTTTGTCGCTTATTTCCAGTTACAGGAATGGAAAGATGCCGGTTTGTTTCTGTATCAGAAATCTATTTTAATGTCTACCTATATCTTATGTGGTTTTGCTAATATCTCGTCTATTGGTATTTTGCTGGGAGGGATGGGCGTGTTGGCTCCCGAAAAGAGGGAACTGGTCACTCGTTTCGGCTTTCCGGCTATGATTGCCGGTGCGTTGGTATCGGTACTTTCGGCTACGATAATAGGAATGGTGTTAATTGTCAATTGACAATGGGGAAATCTTTTAATTTTTAACTTTTAATTTATTCAAGTGCAGATATTTTATACGCCGGAGATAGCTGTGAACCTAGAGCTTCCAGAAGAAGAAGCCGGGCATTGTATTCGTGTACTCAGGTTGACTGAAGGTGACGAGATTTTGTTGACGGATGGTAAAGGCTTTTTTTTTAAAGCGGCAATCAGCCGTGCCCATCCTAAGCATTGCGAAGTGAATATTCTGGAACAGTGGGAACAGCCTGCTTTATGGAACTTCAATCTTCATATAGCAGTGGCTCCGACCAAGAATATGGACCGTATGGAGTGGTTTGCGGAGAAAGCGACCGAGATCGGTATTAATGCCATTACTTGTTTGAACTGTCGTTTTTCCGAACGGAAGGAAATTAAGCCTGCCCGCTTGGAAAAGATTTTGATCAGTGCAATGAAGCAATCACAGAAAGCGACTTTGCCGGAACTAAACGGAATGACCGATTTCCGCACGTTCGTTAGTCTGCCTTTTGCCGGTCGTAAGTTTATTGCCCATTGCGAGGAAGGGGTAAAACCTCTTTTGAAACAAACGTATCATCCGGGAGAAAACGCACTTGTCCTGATCGGTCCGGAAGGCGATTTCAGTCCCGAAGAAATAGCGCTTGCCTTAAAATGTGGATTCGAACCTATTTCGTTAGGCGAAAGTCGTTTGCGTACGGAAACGGCGGCATTGGTCGCTTGCCATACGATACATGTGTTGAATCAGTAATAACAAACAATGACCGAAAAAGAAAAATGCCGTCTCGGCCTGTTGTATGATGCTAATTATGATCCTGAAATATTGGCGGATCGTGAGCGTGCAAAAGAGTTACTTTATGATTATAACCGTTTACGTCCTTCCGAGCAGATCAGGCGGACGGAACTTCTGAAAAAACTTTTGGGGAAGACCGGGGAGAACTTGATCATAGAACCTCCTTTTGCCTGTGACTACGGGTATAACATAGAAGTGGGAGAGAACTTTTATGCGAATGTCAATCTGGTTATATTGGACGGGGCAAAGGTCTGTATAGGAGATAATGCTTTTATCGCCCCCAATGTCGGCATTTATACGGCAGGACATCCATTGGGTGCATCCGATCGCAACAAGGGCTTGGAGTATGCTTACCCGATCACGATCGGTAATAATGTATGGATCGGTGCCGGAGCCATCATCCTTCCTGGTGTTACAATAGGTAATAACGTGGTGATCGGAGCCGGTAGCGTAGTAACAAAAAATATACCCGCCTATTCACTTGCAGTCGGAAACCCTTGCCGGGTGATCAAGCGGATAGACGAGTAATATTTTTGAATGTTTCCTTTTTATCTTATTCCCATTCGATCGTCGCATTGGGTTTCGGAGACATATCGTAGCAAACGCGGTTGACGTTTTTGACTTCTTTTAGAATGCGGTCCGTAATCTTCATTAGGATAGGCCAATCGACGGGTTCGATAGTAGCCGTCATGGCATCTACCGTATTGACGGCACGGATGATAACAGGCCATTCAAAGGAACGTGCATTGTCGCGTACACCTACGGATTTGAAGTCAGGCACAACGGTGAAATACTGCCAAACTTTCTTGTCTAATCCAGCTTTTTGGAATTCTTCACGCAGGATGGCATCCGCTTCTCGAACCGCTTCCAGTCTGTCGCGTGTGATAGCACCTAAGCAACGCACTCCTAAACCTGGACCGGGGAACGGCTGGCGGAAGACCATTTCGTAAGGCAAGCCCAATTCGAGACCGCAAGCGCGAACTTCGTCCTTGAACAACTGGCGTAATGGTTCGACCAATTCGAATTTCAGGTCTTCGGGCAGACCACCTACGTTGTGGTGGGATTTCACCATCTTGGCTGTCTTTGTACCGCTTTCCACGATGTCGGGATAGATAGTACCTTGCGCTAAGAAGTCGATGCCATCCAGTTTGCGTGCCTCTTCTTCAAAGACACGGATAAATTCGCCACCGATGATTTTGCGTTTTTCTTCCGGATCGGCAACGCCAGCCAGCTTATCTAAGAAACGATCGGTAACGTCTTTATAAATCAGGTTTGCATTCAACTGGTTCTTGAAAACTTCAACGACATTTTCCGATTCACCTTTACGCATTAGACCGTGATTTACGTGTACGCAAACCAACTTGTCCCCGATAGCTTTCAGAAGCAATGCGGCAACAACGGAACTATCGACTCCGCCAGAAAGTGCCAACAATACCTTTCTGTCACCGACCTGACGTCTTACCAGTTCGATTTGGTCATTGACGAAGTTCGTCATATTCCAGTTCGCTTCGGCTTTACAAGTGTCGAATACGAATGTTTTTACCGATTCTTTGATAGCCTCCATGTCACTGGAGAATTCATTTAATTTTACTTCGCAGAGAGCCTTGTCGTGGCCGGCTGCCATAACAGGGATTCCAATCGAATAGATTCCCGGATTTACATCAATGGCGACACCGTCGATTACATTGTTAGGACCACCGTTGATGATGATACCTTTTACATTCGGAAGTGCTTTGAGTTCTTCAACCGTAATGTCGTGCGGATAGATTTCGCTATAGACACCCAACGCGCGGATTGCTCGTGCCAGCACAGTGTTTTCATGACTGCCCAAATCCAGGATAACAATCATATCTTGTTTCATACGATTCTTTATTTTTTATTGGTTTTACATTATGTATACTTGAAATGCGGATATGGAATTTTACTCCCACTCGATTGTTGCGGGCGGTTTTGAGCTGATGTCGTAGACAACGCGGTTTACTCCTTTGACTTTGTTGATGATTTCGTTGGACACTTTCGCAAGGAATTCGTATGGGAGTTGCGCCCAGTCAGCCGTCATGGCATCCGTCGAGGTTACAGCACGCAAAGCAACCGTATTTTCGTAGGTCCGTTCGTCCCCCATAACACCTACGGACTGGATCGGGAGGAGAATCACTCCGGCCTGCCAGATTTTGTCGTACAAGCCCCATTCACGCATCAGCGACATATAGATATCGTCGGCCTCTTGCAAAATTCGTACTTTTTCCGGGGTGATATCACCTAAAATACGAATACCTAAACCGGGACCGGGGAACGGATGACGTTTGATCAGATGTGGTTGCATACCTAACTCCATACCGACACGACGTACTTCGTCTTTGAACAGGAGGCGTAGCGGTTCGACCAGTTTCAGGTTCATTTTGGCAGGCAGACCGCCTACATTATGATGGCTCTTGATAACAGTTCCGGTAATGGATAGCGATTCGATTACGTCCGGATAAATGGTACCTTGACCTAACCATTTTATATCTTTCAACTTGTGGGCCTCTTCGTCAAACACATCGATAAAACCTTTGCCGATGATCTTACGTTTCTTTTCAGGTTCGCTGACACCCGCCAGTTCCTTATAGAATTTCTCTTTGGCGTCGACTCCGATCACGTTCAGTCCCAAGTGTTCGTAATCTTTCAACACGTTTTCAAATTCATTCTTGCGCAACAAGCCGTGGTCGACGAAGATGCAAGTCAGGTTCTTGCCGATAGCCTTGTGTAGCAGAACAGCCGTAACCGAAGAATCTACACCGCCGGAAAGCGCTAAGATTACTTTGTCGTCTCCCAATTGTTCTTTCAGTTCGGCAACGGTCGATTCGATAAAGGAGGCCGGTGTCCAGTCTTTGGCGCATCCGCAAATATTCAGGAAGTTGTTTAATAATTTAGTACCGTCTGTCGAGTGGAATACTTCCGGGTGGAATTGTACGCCCCAGGTTTGTTCACCTTCCACATGATAGGCAGCTGCTTTTACATCGTCCGTGCTGGCGATTACTTTGAAGTTTTCAGGAAGGACCGTGATGGTGTCTCCGTGTGACATCCAGATTTGTGAACCTACATTGATGCCTTTCAGCAATTCGTCTGTATTGTCGATATACGACAGGTTGGCACGTCCGTATTCGCGGGAGTCGGCCGGTTCAACGTTTCCACCGGATGTATAAGCCAGGAATTGGGCTCCGTAACAGATTCCCAATACAGGATATTTACCGCGTATTTCACTTAAGTCAGCTTTGAACGCATTGGCGTCATATACGGAATAGGGACTTCCGGAAAGGATTACGCCTTTTACACCTGTAGCATCGTGGGGGAATTTGTTGTAGGGGACAATCTCGCAATACATATTCAACTCACGGACTCTACGCCCGATTAATTGAGTTGTTTGCGAGCCGAAATCAAGAATAATAAGTTTCTCGTGCATGCAAATTATTATTTAATTGAGTGGCACAAAGGTAGGAATAATATTCGAAATTTAAATCATTTTTCATACCTTTGCGTGTTCATTTTTAATCGTAACCGTATGGATGCTGAAAAGAAAGAGACAAAAGAAATAAATAAGATGTCATTGCTGATCATGGCAGTGGTTGTGTTGTTGTTGATTATCACCGGTGCTGCCTACTATATTTTCCATCAGAATCAGCAGATGGAGGACTTGGAGCAGGCTTATGTTCTGGATAAGGAATCATTGGAAGACGAATTTAACGAATTGTCTCTCCAATATGAAGGATATAAATTTAATATAGGTAACGACTCCTTACTGAATCTATTATCTACCGAGCAAGCTAAAGTACAACGCTTACAGGAAGAACTTCGTACTGTAAAGGCGACAAATACGAAAGAGATTGCCCGTCTAAAGAAGGAATTGCAGACATTGCGTAAGATCATGCGTAATTATGTAGTTCAGATCGACTCTCTGAATCGTGCTAACGAACAATTGAAAGTGGAAAAGAATGAAGCGGTAAAGAAATACAAGCAGGCTTCTTCTACGGCTACCACTTTGAAGAAGGAAAAAGAGAAACTGACGGAACGTGTCACATTGGCAAGCCGTTTGGATGCGACGGGTATCAATGTAACTCCTGTCAATGGTCGCGGAAAAAAGGCAAAGGTGATCAAGAAGATGGAACAATTTGTCGTTGACTTCCGGATCAGCAAGAACATTACGGCTCCGGTCGGAGAGAAGACGATCTATGTGCGCATCATGAAGCCGGACGACGATATCCTGTTGAAGAGCCGTGCCGATGTATTTACCTTCGAAGGAAAAGAAATCAATTACTCCATGAAGAAACTGGTCGAATATGACGGTGAGGAATTGCCGGTTACGATGTACTGGAATATCGAAGAATTTCTTTCTCCGGGTACATATCGGGTCGATATATTTGCGGATGGCAATTTGATCGGCCGTAAAAGTTTCACACTCGAAAAATAGCAATGGAAACAGATGTCCATTTTGCGCGACTACTTGCCGACCTTCCGGAAGCCCTTGTCTGTGATGAAGCTTTTCTCGGCGAACTGGCAAAAAACGCAAAGTTGATCTCCGTGAAGAAAGGAGATTATCTGTTGCGTACAGGTGAGTTGTGTCAGGATGCCTATTTCATCAACAAAGGTCTTTTCATCAATTTATATGTAAACGAGAACGGTAATGAATGTGTCACCGGTTTTGCGGCTGATAATATGTTTCCGTTCCTTTCCGCCATTGGCTATTTTACCAAGCAACCTTCTGAATTTGAGATTAAGGCGCTTGAAGCCGGCGAGTTGCTCTGCTTTTCCCGCGATCATATCGAGAGCCTTTCGTTCCGTTATCCTTTGTTTGCATCTTATTATCAGAATATCATGCTGACGATCATCTATAAACTGGATGTTCTGTTGGCCGTTCGCCTCTCTTCCACAGCGGAAGAGTTCATCCAGTTTCTCTACACGAACTATGCCTGGATGATCAACCGGGTTCCCGATAAGTATATCGCCCATTATATGGGAATTAGTAATGCCTGGTATTGCAAGTTGAAGCGGAAAGTCCTCTCATTCACTAGAACAGAATAGGTGGCGGAACAAGTTTCATGGGCATGGAACTGTATTTTTACTGGTGGGAAACTATATTTTCATCGGTGGGAAACAACGGTTTCTTCAGGATGAAACCATGTGAAACTATATGCTTGTGAACGTATAAGAAAGCAGTTATTGAATTAGTTCAATTGTATATTTAAAGCGAACCAGTACTTTTGCACCGTTTAGGAAAGAATCCGAATAAAACAAGATAAAGATGAAGAGATTTGTCGTATTAGTTGCATTACTGGTTTCGTCGGGCTATGCAAGTGCCGGGCGTACGTTGACGCTGGAGGAATGTCGTGAATTGGCTATTCAGAACAACAAAGAGTTGAAGATCTCGGGAGAAAAGATTAAAATGGCCGGCTATGAGAAAAACGCCGCTTTCACCAAATATTTTCCTCAACTATCGGCGACTGGCGCGTATATGTGGAACCAGAAAGATATTAATCTGCTGGATATGGGAGCACTCGGCGCTTCTATTGGAGGGGCTCTCGGGCCGATCGCCCAATTGCCGGTGTTTGGAAAGTTGATGGAAGGGGTGGATGACTTGCAACACCTCGACATTCAGAATATCTGGGTGGGAAGCGTTTCACTTGTGCAACCTGTGTTTATGGGAGGCAAGATTATCAATTACAATCAGATTACTAAGTACGCCAAGCAATTGGCCGAGTCGATGAATGACCAGCAACTGCAGGATGTCATCTGTAAAACCGATGAAACCTATTGGCAGGTGATTTCTTTAGTAAATAAGAAGAAGTTAGCTGATGCCTATGTCGATTTGCTTCGTAAGACCGATCATGATATGACAGCGATGATCAATGAGGGAGTAGCGACCGAAGCCGACGGACTCTCCGTCAAAGTCAAACTGAACGAGGCAGAGATGGCACAGACGAAAGTCGATAACGGTCTGGCTCTTTCCCGCATGTTATTGGCACAGATATGCGGGTTGCCCTTAGAAGACCCGCTTGTTTTAGCAGATGAAGATATCGAAAGTTTTCTGACAGAGCCTTCCGTTACGGCGGCCGATGTGAACGAGGCCTTTATGAATCGTAACGAGCTGAAGAGCCTTGACTTGGCGACTAAGATTTATAAGAGGAAGGAACGGATTGTTTTGTCGGATATGTTGCCGAATGTGGCATTTATGGCAAACTACTTGGTCACGAACCCTAATTCCATGAACGGCTTCAAAAATGAATTTGCCGGGATGTTCAATGTCGGTGTAATGGTGAAAGTTCCGCTTTCCGGCTGGTGGGAGGGCAGTTATAAGCGCAATTCGGCTCGTGCCGAGACACGCATCAAGTCTTTGGAGTTACAGGATGCACGCGAGAAGGTGGAATTGCAGGTCAATCAATCCGTTTACAAGGTCAATGAAGCAAACAAGAAGCTGATCGTTTCCACCCGCAATATGGAGAATGCGGAAGAGAATCTTCGTCATGCCAATCTCGGATTTGAGGAAGGCGTAATCCCGGCTCTTAACCTGATGCAGGCGCAGATGGCTTGGGTGTCGGCGCGTTCCTGCCTGATAGATGCACAGATAGAGGTGAAATTGACGGAAGTCTACTTGACGAAAGCGATGGGAAAGCTGGGGGATGAGCTCTCTGGAAGAACCAGGAACGCGGATTAAGTGGATGAACACGGACTTGATACTTTTGAGGACACTATCTAAATCATACAATCATAAATCTCAAATTATAAACTCATGAACGAGAATAAAAAATACTCAATCAATAATATGTTATTGGCATTTATCACATTCTTAGGTGTGGTCGGATTAGTTGCATTAACCGGTTTCTTTTTACTGACGCCGCCGGATGATATCATCATGGGGCAAGCGGAGGCTACGCAAGTTCGTATTTCGGGAAAAGTTCCCGGACGAATCGAAGCATATCGTTTCAGTGAGGGCGACAAGGTGAAAGTGGGTGACACGCTTGTCTTCCTGGATACGCCCGAAGTTCTTGCCAAGCTTCAGCAAGCGGAGGCTGTACGTCGTGCCGCTGAAGCTCAGAACGCAAAGGCTATTAAAGGTGCCCGTGCACAAGAGATAGCTGGAGCATATGAAATGTGGCAGAAGGCGAAGGCTGGATTGGATATTGCCCAGAAATCATATACGCGCGTACAAAACTTGTTCGATAAAGGGGTAATGTCTGCCCAGAAACGCGATGAGGCAGAAGCCAGTTACAAGGCAATGGCCGCTACTGAGAAAGCTGCCAAATCCCAGTATGATATGGCTGTAGACGGAGCCCGTGTGGAAGATAAGGCCGCGGCTGCCGCTCTCGTAGGGCAGGCTGCCGGAGCGGTTGCCGAAGTGGAATCCTACTTGAAGGAAGCGGCACTTGTCTCACCGATCGACGGGGAGGTGTCCGAACGTTTTCCTGAAGTGGGCGAATTGGTCGGTACGGGTGCTCCGATTATGAATATCACCGACCTTAACGATATGTGGGTGACCTTCAGTATCCGTGAAGATCATCTGAAAAACATCAAGATCGGTACCGAATTAGACGCTTTTATCCCGGCGTTGGATAACCGGCCGGTCAAACTGAAAGTTTATTATATGAAGGATATGGGAACTTATGCCGCCTGGAAAGCGACAAAAACGAACGGACAGTTTGACTCCAAGACATTCGAGGTGCGTGCCCGTCCAATGGAAAAGGTGGCCGACTTACGTCCTGGAATGTCGGTCATTAAGAAATTGACGATTGATAATTGACAATTAAAGAACAAGGTTAAATGAATAATGAAAAATTAAATAGTACCCCAAAATTGTCAATTGCAAAGCGTGAGATATTCAGGATTTGTAAAGACCCGGTCTACTTCTTTTGTATGTTGGTGGCTCCCACTATCTGTGTGGTCTTTTTTCTTTCGTTGATGAAGGAGGGTTTGCCTACCGATATGCCTGTTGCGGTAGTAGATCTGGACGGCTCTTCCAACTCCCGTAACTTAGCCCGCCAGTTGGATGCATTCGAGCAGACGAAGGTGATGCTGACAACCGTCTCGTTTGAGGAAGCTCGCCAGGCTATGCAGGAAGGGAAAGTTTATGGCATTTTTTATATTCCGAAGGACTTTGGTGTGGATGCGACAGCTGGTCGGCAGCCTAAGCTGTCGTTCTATACGAACGGTACTTATCTTATTGCTGCATCTCTGTTGTTTCGGGATATGAAAACCATGTCTGTCTTAGCAGGTGCTTCGGTCGGGCTTCAGACGGGGCTGGCGCATGGCTATACTGAAAACCAGATCATGGCGCAGCTCCAGCCGATCGTGATCGATACACACGCGATCGGGAATCCTTGGCTTAACTATTCGGTCTATCTGAATAACACACTTTTGCCTGGTGTTTTGCAATTGATGATTTTTTTGGTGACGGTATTGAGCATCGGTTCCGAGATTAAATACTCGACGGCCCGCGAATGGTTGCAGATGGGTGGAAATTCGCTTACGGTGAGCCTCATAGGGAAGATATTCCCTCATACGGTGATTTTTACGATTGTGGCATTCCTGTATGCGGTGGCCTTGTATGGGTTTAATTCGTTCCCGTTGAATAGTGGCTGGTTACCGATGCTGTCAGCTCTATTTCTGCTGGTGATTGCTTCGCAGGCGGTCGGGATTTTCATGATAGGGGTGTTGCCGACTTTTCGTTTAGGGTTGAGCTCTGCTTGCCTATTCGGGATGATCGCTTTTTCTATCGTCGGATTTTCTTTTCCGGTATTGGGGATGGACCCTACTTTGCAAGCACTCTCCAACCTGTTTCCTCTCCGGCACTATTTTCTGATCTATGTCGACCAGGCTTTGAACGGAAGGCCTTTCTTTTATAGCTGGGCTGAATATGCCTGGCTTATGGGTTTTCTCGTTTTGCCTTTCCTGATTGGAAAAAACTTGAAGAACGCATTGTTGTACTTTAAATATATTCCGTAAAACAGAAAGTAATGAAAAGAGAATATCGTTTACGAGATATGATCAAGGAAGGGATCTTGGACATCTTTTACATTTGGAAGGATGAATTAAAAAATGTCTTCAAAGACGAGGGCGTGCTGATCTTCTTTTTCCTGGTGCCTTTTGCCTATCCGTTGCTTTATTCCTTTATTTATAATAATGAAGTGGTACGCGAGGCGAAGATGGTGGTTGTGGACCAGTCCGATTCCTATCTAAGTCGCGAGTTTACCCGTCGTGTGAATGCTACGCCCGATGTCAGGGTCGTCGCCGTCTCGACGGATATGGAGGAGGCCAAGCGGATGCTGGACAGGAAAGAAGCCTATGGAATCCTTTATTTCCCGACCGAGTTCAGTAAGAATTTGCATACGGGCAAGCAGACGACGGTTCCCTTGTATTGCGATATGAGCAGCCTGCTGTTTTATAAAGCGTTTTTGCTGGCGGCAACGGAAGTATCACTCGACTTAGGGAAAGAAATACGGATGCATAATGCTCCGGGTGCATCGGCAAAGCAGGAGGAAATAACGGTCAATCCGATTCCTTATGAATCCGTGACCCTCTTCAATACACAGAACGGCTTTGCCAGTTTTTTAGTTCCGGCTATCTTGATTTTAGTTATCCAGCAAACACTGGTTTTAGGGATCGGTATGTTAGGGGGGACAGCACGTGAAAAGAACCGTTTCCACAGCCTTGTTCCGATTAGCCGGCATTTCAACGGGACGTTGCGTATCGTGTTAGGCAAGTCTCTGACCTATATCTTGATTTATGTAGTTGTCTGCATCTGGGTATTAGCCGTCGTGCCGAAACTCTTCTCCCTGCCTCAAGTGGGTGATCCGGTTACGATCTTGCTGTTCATCCTGCCGTATCTGTTTGCTTCGATCTTCTTTGCCATGACATTGTCCGGTTTTATGACTACCCGAGAGGCGCCTATGCTAGTGTTTGTCTTTACATCTGTGATCTTGTTATTCATATCCGGAGTCTCCTGGCCGAAAGAAGCGATTCCTCCGTTCTGGCAGGCTATAGGATATCTGTTTCCTTCGACACCGGGGATCCAGGGATTCATCCGTATCAATACATGTGGGGCGGCATTGAATGAGGTGGTACATGAATATCATACGTTATGGATTCAGGCAGGTGCCTATTTTGTACTGGCCCTCGTGATATATCGCTTTCAAATTATCCGTAGCCGGAAAATGATTATAAAGCAGCATAGGTATATGAAGATGAAGCAGACTTTTTAATGGTATTCCTCTTGTGGCTTCTCTTGTCGTCCTCTTAAGAGGTTGGTAAAAGAAGATAAGAAGGTTTTATGACTCCGTTTTGATGATTTTAACGTTATTATGTTAGAATCCACCGAATATAGTTTTACTTTTGTAGAAATTCTCAAAGCAAACTTAATTTTTTAGTACTATGCAGAACAGACGTGAGTTTTTAAAGCGGGCTTCGTTAATGCTCGCAGGGGGGATGGTGATGCCTCAGTTGTTAACTTCTTGTGCCGGTAAAGCCTCAGCTTCCGAGTCCTCCAAGTATATCGGGCTTCAGCTATATTCTTTAAGAGACCTTGTAAAAGAAGAAGGAATCCAGAAGGTATTGGAAACGGCTTCGAAAATGGGCTATAAGAATCTTGAAACAGCTAGCTATGACAATGGCAAGATCTATGGTTTGGCTCCTGCTGAGTTCAAGAAGATGGTGAATGATTTGGGCATGAAATGTACGAGCGCTCACTTAGGACAAGCTTTCACAAAGGAAAAAGAAGCTGAAGTGATGAGTTGGTGGGATCAGGCTATCGATGCCCACAATGAATTAGGTGTCAAATACATGGTTCAGCCGTGGATGCCGGTTACCGACCAGACGACTTTGGACGATTTGAAGATGTATTGCGACTATTTCAATACCGTTGGCTACAAGACGGCAGCCGCCAGCATCGCATTCGGTTACCATAACCATGCTTTTGAATTCCGTAAAATCGGAGATCAATTGATTTACGACTTCTTGTTAGATAATGTAAGTCCGAATCATGTATTTTTTGAAATGGATGTGTATTGGGTACAGGAAGGCGGTGGTGATCCGGTTGCTTACCTGAAGAACCGTCCGAGCCAGTTCAAGGCTGTCCATATCAAAGACGAAAAGGAAATCGGCGCCAGTGGTAAGATGAACTTCAAACCTATTTTTGACCAGATGTACGCAAATAATATCAAAGATTGGTATGTTGAAGTCGAACAGTATACCCAAAATGATCCGGTTGCCAGCGTCCAGCAGAGCTATGATTATCTGAACAAGGCGGATTATGTGAAGTAAGACGTTTTTGTATAAGTTTTTTAGGCACAGGTTACATAAATTGTAATCCGTGCCTAATTTATTTAAGAGATCTTGATTGCATTCATAAGGTTGTCCCAATCCTTCGCCAAAGCCGTCATGTCCGGATAAAATAGGTCGGCGCCAGCATCGAGTAAAATTCGGTCGTCCAAAGGACCAGTATTGACTGCTATCGTGAAGATCCCTGCAGCTACTCCCGCTTGTATGCCCATCGGGGCATTCTCTACGACAAGAGCTTCATAGGGTTTGACTCCTGCCTTTTCCAATCCCATCAGATAAGGTTCGGGATGAGGTTTGCCTAACTTCACGTCAAAGGCCGTCACCATCTTTTCCCGTTTGAAATAGCCTGGGTAGGTATGTTCCAGCTTGTTGATTAAGCTGTGTTGTCCGGAACCGGTTACGACAAGTGTTTGCAAGCCGGAGGCTTTTACTTTTTTCAGTACTTCGGCCGCTCCTTGCATTGCCTTTCCATCGTTATATTGATTGAACAAGATAGCTTTTTCTTCATAGATGGATTTCTTTTCCTCATCGGTCGCATCTCGCAGGAAAGTTTTTTGATACAATTCGTTGATCGTGCTTTCACCCGTCCGGCCTTCATACAGGTAGAATAGTTCCGGGGTGGAGATCAACTGGTGGTGGGTAGCCGTTTCGTACCAGGCACGGGCATGAAAACGCATGGAATCGTAAAGGACACCATCCATATCGAAAAGTACGGCCTTGGGAGAAAATGAAACTTGTCGCTGTTTTTGCAGATATTGGGTGATTGCTTCTTGAATCATTTTTAATTGCTTGCTAATAGATATTTTTCAGGCACGATCCTTTTGAAGGAGAGTCGTGCCTGAAAAATTTTTATATTATGTGATTGTTGGCTACAACCGTGCGCGGATCGCTTCGCTTTCCTTTTCGTAACCCGGTTTGTTCAGCAGGGCAAACATGTTCTTTTTATAGGCTTCTACACCTGGCTGGTCGAACGGATTTACTCCCAACATGTAACCGCTGATGCCGCAGGCTCTTTCAAAGAAGTAGAATAGCTGGCCGATGTAGTAAGGGCTTACTTCCGGCATTGTGATCTTCAAGTTAGGAACACCGCCGTCCACGTGAGCCAATTGAGTACCTAATTCTGCCATCTTGTTCACTTCGTCCACACGTTTGTCGGTTGGGACGACTACTTTGTGGTTCGGCTCTTCAACAGAAATAACAGTTTCGAAGATCGTGCGTTCACCATCCTGGATCCACTGGCCCATAGAATGCAGATCGGTTGTCAGATCGACGGAAGCAGGGAAAATACCCTTACCGTCCTTGCCTTCGCTTTCACCGTACAACTGTTTCCACCATTCGGCGATGTAGTGGAGTTTCGGATGGAAGTTGGCGAGGATTTCAACTTTCTTGCCGCTCTTATATAATTCGTTACGGGTAGCAGCATAGATTTCTGCCATATTTTCAGCAAAAGGAACGCTTACGTCTGTTGCTTTTTCCATCGAAATAGCTCCGGCAACCAAATCGCGGATGCTGATACCGGCAACGGCAATAGGTAACAAACCAACTGGAGTCAGTACGGAGAAACGACCGCCGACGTTGTCGGGAATAATGAATGTCTTATAGCCTTCCTGGTCAGCCAGCGTGCGGAGAGCGCCTCTTTTGGCGTCCGTGATGGCGACGATACGGTGTTTGGCTTCTTCTTTGCCGACTGCGTCTTCCAGTTGCTTTTTCAGCATGCGGAAAGCTAAGGCCGGTTCGGTAGTCGTACCGGATTTGGAGATATTGATCAGACCGAACTGTTTGCCTTTCAGGATTTCGCAAAGTTCATACAAGTAATCTTCGCCGATATTGTGTCCGGCATATACTAAAACCGGATTTTTACGGTTCGTATGTAACCAGTCGAAGCTATTGTTTAATGCTTCTACCACTGCTTTTGTTCCTAAATAGCTACCGCCGATACCGATGGCGACAACAACTTCACATTTGGAACGAAGTACGTTAGCTGTATTTTCGATGTCTGTCAGTTCAGCATCTGTAATAGAAGAGGGGAGGTGCAACCAACCTAAAAAGTCGTTACCTGCACCATTACCATTTTGTAAAGTGGCATTACATTCGTGGGCCTTTGCAGCCTGAGCATATACCTGTTCTTTCGTTACGGTACCCAGCGCTTTGTCAATGTTAAGACTGATGTTCTTCATATTTACATTATTATTTAAATGTTTCAGTCAACTGCCGTATCGCGGTAGTCGGCGATTTCTTTTCGTATAGAATACTATATAAAGTATCCAAGATCGGCATGTTTACTTTATATTTTTCGTTTATCTCCCGAATACATTTTGTCCCGTAATATCCTTCGGCGATCATCTCCATTTCGAGCTGGGCTATTTTGACGGAATAACCTTTCCCGATCATGGTCCCGAACGTACGGTTCCGGCTGAAGCGGGAATATGCGGTTACCAGAAGATCACCGAGATATACCGAATCTGTCACATCCCGTTCCAGGCCATGTACGGCGTTGAGGAAGTTACGCATCTCTTCGATCGCGTTGCAGATGAAAACTGCCAGAAAATTATCTCCGTACTTCATACCGTGGCAGATACCTGCGACGATGGCATATACGTTTTTCAATACGGAAGCATATTCAATACCTGTAACATCCTTGCAACAGGAGTTGTTCAGATACTGGTTCTTAAATACGGAGGAGAAAGCTCTTGCATTCTCGATATTAGGGCAAGCCAGCGTGATATAGGACAACCGTTCGAGAGCGATCTCTTCGGCATGGCACGGACCGCCGATGACAGCGATATTGTCAATCGGGACATTGTAGTATTCGGCAAAATAATCGGCTACGAGCATGTTTTCGTCCGGAACGATTCCTTTGATGGCCGAAATGATGAATTTGTCTTGCATGGAGGTCGTCACCTTCATCAAATGTTGTTTCAAAAAAGGAGAAGGGGTGGCGAAAATCAAAGTGTCCGAATCTTTGATTACTTTGTTGATATCCGTGTAGAATTTGATTTTGTCAGTATCAAATTTGACGGCGGAAAGATAGCTGGGGTTATGTCCCAACAACAGAAACTCTTCTACTTGGTCTGGCCGACGCATATACCAGTTAATACTATCTTGTGTAGAAAGTACAATCTTGGCCAAGGCGGTAGCCCAGCTACCACCTCCCATTATTGCAATTTTTCCGGGCAACTTCATAGTATTACTCTTATTTGGCTGCGCCTGCAATCCATGCCTCTACTTCTTCGGCAGTGGGGTTTTGCAATTCCAGTTTGTATTTCTTATTCATTTCGCAGAGTTCCTGTCTCAGCTTGTTGGGATTAGCATCTACCAACGTGTCGGTTGTGAGATATCCGGCTTTATGTAAAGCAGGAACCCATGCTTCATCGATACCCAGTGCGACATATTTGTCTGCGGTGTCTTTCTTAACTGTCTTTTCCGGGCGCATCTGCGGGAAGAGCAACACTTCTTGAATAGTTGTTTGGCCAGTCATCAACATCACCAGACGGTCGATGCCGATACCGATACCAGACGTCGGAGGCATACCGAATTGCAGTGCACGCAAAAAGTCCTGGTCGATGAACATCGCTTCGTCATCCCCTTTTTCGCTCAGGCGCAATTGCTCTTTGAAGCGCTCTTCCTGATCGATCGGATCGTTCAGCTCACTATAGGCATTTGCCACTTCTTTACCGTTGATCATCAATTCGAAACGTTCGGTCAATCCAGGTTTGCTCCGGTGCATCTTGGTTAGCGGACTCATCTCGACCGGGTAGTCGATAATGAAAGTCGGCTGGATAAACGTGCCTTCGCAGAATTCACCGAAGATTTCATCGATCAGCTTGCCTTTACCCATTGTTTCATCGATTTCAAGGTTCAAATCCTTGCAAATCGTGCGTATCTCGTCTTCGCTCTTGCCATTCAGGTCGTAACCTGTCTTTTCCTTGATGGCATCCAGAATCGGCAGACGGCGGTAAGGAGCCTTAAAGTTGATGGTCTTGCCGTCGACTACACTTTCACATGTACCGTTGACGGCGATACAGATACGTTCCAACAGCTGTTCGGTGAAGCTCATCATCCAGTTGTAGTCCTTATATTGGACATAAAGTTCCATACAGGTAAATTCCGGATTGTGGGTGCGATCCATACCTTCGTTACGGAAGTTTTTACCGATTTCGTAGACACCTTCGAAACCTCCGACGATCAATCGTTTCAGATACAGTTCGGTAGCAATACGCAGATAGAGGTCGATATCCAGCGAGTTATGGTGCGTAATGAACGGACGTGCGCTTGCCCCTCCGGGGATGGATTGCAGGATCGGAGTTTCCACTTCCGTATATCCAGCTTCGTCCAGCGCGGTACGCATGGTCTTGATAACTGCCGCACGTTTCATGAAAATATCCTTTACGCCATCATTGACCACCAGGTCGACATAGCGTTGGCGATAACGCAATTCCGGATCGTTGAATCCATCGTATGCTACACCGTCTTTGTATTTGACGACCGGTAGCGGCTTGAGTGATTTGGATAATACCGTTATCTCTTGTGCATGGACGGAAATTTCGCCCATCTGTGTACGGAATACGAAACCTTTGATTCCGACAAAGTCGCCGATATCGAGCAATTTCTTGAAAACAATGTTATACAGATCTTTATTTTCTTCCGGGCAAATGTCGTCACGAGAGATATAAACCTGTATTCTGCCTTCTGAATCCTGCAATTCCATGAAGGAAGCCTTTCCCATGATGCGGCGGCTCATGATGCGACCGGCAATACTTACAGGGCGGGGCTCTGCATCGTCTTTAAAATTCTCTTTTATCTCTTTGGAAAATGCATTCGTTACATACTCAGCTGCGGGATAAGGTTCTATCCCCATCTGACGTAACTGCTCCATGCTGTTACGTCTTATGATTTCCTGTTCACTCAGTTCTAATAGATTCATTACGCTATTATTTTGTATAATACGGCGCAAAAATACAAAACTTTTCTTACTTATTGCCTAAAAACGTATGCGACTTTACGCTTTATGTTCTTAAAAGGTATTGTTTTGTAATGGAAAAGGCAGATTACGTATGGCTTCGGGCAGGAAGAAGCGGACATCTTTTCCGGTCTTGAAAGCTTCGCGTATAAAGGTTGAGGATATTTCGACCAAAGGGGCGTCTACTTTTTTTATGTGAGGATATTGTGCCGGAATTTCAACATCGAATCCTTTGCGCGGATAGATGAAGATCGGATAATTGGAAATGATGGCTTCGTATTCTACCCACCGGGTAATATATTTCCAATTGTCCGCACCCATGATGAAATAGAATTCACGGTCCGGATAACTTGCTTCCAATGTCCGGAGTGTGTTGATGGTATAAGTGGGTTGAGGAAGAGAAAACTCGAAGTCACTGGCGTGGAACTTAGGGTAACCAGCGATGGATTTTTTTACCAGTTCATAGCGAAGCCGGTCATCCATCAGTTCTTCCTTCTCTTTTAGCGGGTTATGGGGGGTGATCAGAAACCATAGCTCGTCCAACTCCGTAAATTCACACAACCAGTTGGCTAATGCCAGATGGCCGATATGAACCGGATTGAATGAACCGGAATAAATGCCGGTTTTACGTTTGCTGACCGTATTTTCTTTCAGTCCCGTTTCCACTTGATGATATTTATGACTTGTGCACCGAATACCAATCCGGTACCGGTCGCTATGATATACTCCTTATAATATAGGGCGGCTGTACAAGTGGCAAGAGCGACAAATGCTATACCAATGAATGTATATAGCCATTTCTTGGATAACTTCTTGCCGTTCATGCTTTTTTAAGGAACTCTTTTATCACTTTTAGTGCTTCTTTTTGTGCGACTTCCAGCTTGTCGTTCACCACGATTACGTCAAATTTGTCGGCAAAACCCAGTTCAAATTCGGCTTTGGCAATGCGGCTTTCGATTACTTCCGGAGCATCCGTACCGCGTCCTTCCAGACGACTCCGCAAATCTTCGATCGAAGGGGGCTGGATAAAGACCGAAAGAGCACGGTCGCCATAAAACTTCTTGATGTTGCAACCTCCTACGACATCGACATCGAATATGACGTTATCGCCACTCATCAGCCTTCGTTCCACCTCGCTTTTCAGCGTGCCGTAATATTTGTCGGTATAGACCTCTTCGTATTCCAGGAAATCTCCTGCTGCTATACGGGCACGGAATTCATCCGGTGTAAGGAAATAATATTCCACTCCGTCCTTTTCCGTACCACGTGGGGCCCGGCTGGTAGCCGAGATGGAAAAATGCAGGTTCAGATTCTGCTTCAGCAGGAAATTGATGATAGTGGATTTGCCCGAACCGGACGGCGCGGAGAATATGATCAGTTTGCCAGCCATATATCGTTTTTATAATACGTTTAATACTTGTTCTTTGATTTGTTCCAGTTCGTCTTTCATCTGGACGACAAGTTTTTGCATCTCGGCATGGTTGCTTTTCGAACCAAGGGTGTTGATTTCACGTCCCATTTCCTGGGCGATGAAACCGAGTTTCTTACCTTGTCCGTGTCCGCTCTCCATCGTGCTGATGTAATATTTCAGGTGGTTGTCCAGGCGGTTCTTTTCCTCGTTTACATCCAGTTTTTCGATATAATAGATCATCTCCTGTTCGAACCGGTTCTTGTCGTAGTCCTGTCCGGCAATCTTTTCGAGATTGTCCATGATACGGGCTTTGATTTTTTCGATCCGCTCCTTTTCATACTGTTCTACTTCTGAAAGCAGGCGGGAGATATTGGCAATTTTCTGTTCGAACAACTTTTGTAACATGGCGCCTTCCTGAATACGGAAATCGCAAAGGTGCCCTATGGCCTCTTTGATCGCTTTCTCAACCACATTCCATTCCTCTTCGTTTACTTCCTGGGCCTCTGTCTTGATCACGTCCGGCATACGGAGCAGGGTCTGGAACCAGTCGGCGGGAAGTCCGATGTTCAGGCGGTCGGCAATATCTTTGATTTGATTGTAATAGTTTTCTACCGCAGCCAAGTTGATCTGTGTGGGCGTGTCTTTACCGATATATTCGACAAATATATTAAATTCGACTTTTCCACGTTCAAGCGACTGGAGTAACAAACTGCGTATTTGCATTTCTTTTTCTTTGTAGATGGAAGGAATGCGGGTCGACAAATCCAGTTGCTTGCTGTTCAGAGCTTTTATTTCTACGGTTACTTTTTTAGAAGGAAGTTCGGCTGTAACCTTACCGAATCCAGTCATTGATTGTATCATTGTTCTAAAAATTTGTGCAAAGATAGCTAATCAATTGATAATTGACAATTGACGATTGACAATATAATTGAGAAAAAGCCGAAACCATCCGTGCTAGCCTTAATAAAATCGGTTTTGATCATGAGATTACAGTTATGTTTTATACTTTTGCATCCATTATCAACCGATTGGCTTTTGACACATATTTTAATTGTCAATTGTCAATTGTCAATTGTCAATTAAAATGTCTTGTATATTAAATATCGAAACATCGACTTCTGTATGCTCTGTAGCGTTGTCTATGGATGGTGAAGTCCTTTTTGCGAAGGCTTCGTTCGACGGCCCTTCGCATGCAGCCCTATTAGGCGTATTTGTTGAAGAAGCTCTTTCCGTATTGAAAAAGAAGGGGAAGAAAGCCTTGGATGCCGTAGCGGTCAGTAGCGGTCCTGGTTCTTATACCGGACTCCGTATCGGAGTGTCTGTCGCTAAAGGTCTTTGCTTTGGTTTCGGTATTCCTCTGATCGGCATTCATACGTTGGACATCATGGCTGCTACTGTCAACAGTAAGGGCGATTCGCAAATCGTCTCTATTACTGATGATTGCCTTTATTGTGCTATGTTGGATGCCCGGCGTATGGAGGTTTATGCCGCTATCTATGATGCTTCCTTAAAGCCTGTCCGCGAGACGAAGGCCGATATTGTGGAAGCCGGTACGTATGCTTCTTATCTGGAAAAAGGGAAAGTTTGTTTCTTTGGCAACGGTGCTTCCAAATGCAAATCGGTCATCACTTCTCCGAACGCCATCTTTATCGAAGACATCCATCCTCTTGCCGTAAACATGATTCCGCTCTCGGAACAAGCTTTTGCCGCCGGCAAGTTTGAAGACACCGCCTATTTCGAACCGTTCTACCTGAAAGAGTTTCAGGCGACGGTTGCAAAAAATAAGGTGCTTTTAGCTCGATGATGTAGTTGTGTGCTATGTCGGAATGGCACGTTTGTCGAAATTTTTATGTAAGTCCGGTCAATCGGAAAAGAACTTAGATATGCAAAATCGTCCTGTTTCTTGTGTTTGATAGCTGCAATGTCAAACATGGAAACAGGACGATGTGTTATTTAGGGTTGCCATCCATGTAAGTCTTCCTCCTGCAAGCAATATAAATAAGCTGCTGTAAACATCCACCTATTATGTACATATGATTTTTTTTAAATCCAACTATCATACTATCATATTTTCTTATAAATGTCTGTATATTAGTTTATAAAAATATGATAGTATCTATTTTCAACTATCATTTCATACTATCATACTATCATGTCGTATATCACATGCTTCTGTCTTCGTGCTGGGGAAAAATAAGTGTAGATATAATTGAATAAAGTGCTGTAAATATTTGCATTATAGATGTTTTATTTGTATATTTGTAATAAGAAAAGAAGCCCGTCATCCGGGTGTCGGAAGGGGTGAGACCCGGGTGTTGATACCGTTCAGATGGGGGTGTCAAAAGTGTTAAAATGGGCGTCTTAAGAAGAATATCTGGTTGTTTAATATTAAAAATACTGTTATTTATGGCACATTACTATGTAGTCCGGCAAAAACTGGACAAGACGGGAGCGGAAGATAAAGTACGCTATTATGGTGTTCCGGTTACGTGCGGGCGGGTTTCAACGAAAAAGCTGGCTGATTTGGTTGCCGATCGTTGCTCGTTGAGCCGAGGTGATGTGTTCGCTTCGGTTTGCGAGATCGGAGGGATGATTCTTGAATTGTTGAAAGACGGCTATTCCGTGGAGTTGGACGGGTTGGGTGATTTTTATCTTTCGGCAGGGAGCGAAGGCTTCGAAGATCCGAAAAAATGTACTCCCCATCGGGTGAAGGCGCGTCGTGTCTGTTTCAGGATGGCTCCCTGTGTGAGAAAGAGCATGAAATTTGTCAAATTCGAAAGAAATCCTTGGTAATGCAAATCACATATTACAGGCATAAAAAAGGCGTGTTGCGGATGCACTCGCGTGATATGGAATATATTGTCGGGTTGCTGAAAAACGGCAAAGATGCGGAAGCGATACTGTCGGTTCGTCGAAAATTGAATATGGCGTTTTTGGCACGAACCACGGATTTGTCCGGAAAACTACCGGTTCTGGCTTTTGGCTCGACGTTCAAGAAGAATGGCGATGGAATACAGTTGAGGCGCTATAACGGGTATGTCTTGTTGGAAGTGAACGGCTTGGAAAGCCAGAGTGAGGCGGAGGCCGTCCGCCGTGAAGCTGCCGCCCTGCCGCAGACCTTGCTGGCGTTCGTCGGGCTGAGCGGGCGTTCGGTCAAGATCGTGGTTCCTTTTGTGCTGCCCGACGGCTCGCTGCCGAAAAAAGAGGAGCAGGCCCGTATGTTTCATGCTGCGGCTTATCAGCTGGCGGTGCGGCATTACCAGCCGCAGTTGGGCAGCATTATATCGTTGAAAGAACCGTTCCTGTCGCGGGGGTGCCGGATGAGTGTGGATCCGGACGCCTATTACAATCCGGATGCGGTGGCGATCCGGATCGAGCAACCTTTGCAGATGCCGGACGGGGGTGACTTGAAGATCGTGCCTTCTCCGGTTCGGGATCCGTTGGAGATGATGGCTCCGGGAGCGGATCGGAACGGGCAGATCGCCACGCTGTTCAGTGTCATCCTGATGGAGATGACGCGCCGGTTTTCAGAAAGCCCGGAAGATGATATCCAACTGCTGTTCATCGACTTGGCGCAAGCTTGCTGCCGGCTTGGAATACCGGAGGAAGAGGCGGTAGGCTGGACATTGCGCTATGAGGCTTTGAAAAAATATAAGATAGACGTCCGTATGGCTTTCCGTACGGCATATACGTTGGAGAATGTTTCAAACCGGGCGGAGCCGCTCTCTTCCGTCCCGCCATCCATGTCGTTGGTGTTGCGGTTGGACGAGTTTATGAACCGGCGTTATTTCTTCCGGACGAATGAGATGAGCGGTGGAGTGGAATATTTGGACCGTTCGATGATACAGTTCGTTTACAAGCCTTATACGACGAAAGTTCGGAATTCCATTTGCCTGGAAGCCCAGCAGGAAGGGTTGAATGTATGGGACAAGGATATCGACCGGTATGTCAATTCCGATCGTGTTCCGATATATCATCCTATCGATCATTTTCTTGGGAATCTTCCGGCTTGGGACGGAAAAGAACGCATCAGGGCATTAGCCGGGCGTGTCCCTTGTGACAATCCGATATGGGGAGATTTGTTTTACCGCTGGTTCCTAAGCATGGTGGCACATTGGATGGAACTGGATTCGGAACACGGGAATAGTACGACACCTCTGTTGGTCGGTGGCCAAGGGTGTGGGAAGTCCACGTTTTGCTTGAATTTGTTGCCACCAGTGTTGCGTCCTTATTATACGGACAGTATCGATTTCGGCAATCGCCGTGGGGCGGAGTTGGCTTTGCACCGGTATGCGTTGATTAATATCGATGAATTTGATTCAGTGAAAAGTTCTCATCAAAGTTTTTTGAAGCATATCCTGCAAAAAGCGGTTGTGAACACCCGTTTGCCTTATCAGAGCGCGAGCCGTAACTTGCGTCGCTATGCCACGTTTATCGCGACCAGCAACAATTATGATTTGCTGACGGATCCGACCGGTAGCCGCCGCTTCATTTGCGTGGAGGTGAAGGGCCGGATCGATTATGCCCAGCCGATCGATTATGATCAGTTGTATGCGGAAGCGAAAGAATTATTGAGGCGTGGTGAACGTTTTTGGTTTACTCCGGAGGAAGAGGCGCTGATCACTGAAAACAACAGGGATTTCCAGCAGCAGCCGGCTGAAGAGCAACTGTTCCTGCGTTATTTCAAGATCGCGGAGGATATTGAAGAGGCAAAGCCGCTTCTGGCGTCCGAGATACTGGATATGATCGCGGAGAAACAACCTGGTTTTAACATTACAAAAACGATGATCCTTAATTTCGGTAAGCTTTTGAAGCGGAATAGCGTGCCGAATAAGCGGACGATGAGGGGAACTTGTTATTATGTGGAAGAGGTAGATGGTTGATATATAATTGATTGACTAATTTTATGTATGATGGTATGATAGTAGCCATGACAGTTGTTTTGCGAACTGTCATGGCTGTTTTGTGTTGATATATAGTGGGTTATTGCCAATTATGATGGTATGATAGTTGGATCGTCTATTTCCAATTGTATTTGTAAGTGAAGAAAAAAACATTCTTTCTAAAATATTTACTCAGTTAAATAAAGAACAAAAGTAAGGAACGGTTAAACCAAAAAAGGGGGTGTCTTGTTTAATCTTCAAATCAATATTGAAGAATGGACATGAGACGAAAGAATACGAATGTACTGCTGGTCTTTGGTGTGGTGATCGCGATTATCCTGTTAATGATTTGGTTGTTTTTGGGGACAACATTGGAACAGGAGGCAAATCCAGAGACAGATCCGATGACCGTCGAACAAAATATCTGATAAGGTCGGATATAAAAAGGGAGGCTGTGTCGTAAATAGTTTTTTATGATGCAGCCATTAATATACTTCTGATGAATCGTTGTGCGCATATACAAACTTACCCAAGAATACGTTAAAGTCCGTAAACTTGGGTAAGTTTTTATATTTGGAGATGACTTGGAGTTCAGCTCCTTTTTTTGTAGAATAAGTGAATTATCCTAAGAATCCCAACAGGATACCGGCTGCTACGGCAGAACCGATTACACCTGCTACGTTCGGACCCATGGCGTGCATCAACAGGTAGTTGGTCGGATCATATTCCAGACCTACGTTCTGAGAGATACGGGCAGAGTCGGGCACGGCAGACACACCGGAGTTACCGATAAGCGGATTGATCTTATTGCCTTCTTTCAAGAACAGGTTGAAGAACTTCACGAACAGGATACCTGCACAAGTTGCGATCACGAATGACAACGCTCCCAAACCGAAGATCTTGATGGAGTTCAATGTCAGGAACTGGGTTGCTTGAGTAGAAGCACCTACCGTAATACCTAACAGGATCGTGATTGTATCAATCAGCGGACCACGGGCTGTTTCAGCCAAACGACGTGTTACACCACTTTCTTTCAACAAATTTCCGAAGAACAGCATACCCAACAGAGGCAGACCGGAAGGAACTAGGAAGCAAGTCAGCAACAGGCCTACGATCGGGAATACGATTTTTTCCGTGGAAGAAACGGCTCTCGGCGGTTTCATACGGATCAGACGTTCTTTCTGAGTCGTCAGCAGGCGCATGAACGGAGGCTGGATAATAGGAACCAGCGCCATATAAGAGTATGCCGATACTGCAATAGCACCCATCAAGTTCGGAGCTAACTTGGAAGAAAGGAAGATTGCTGTCGGGCCGTCGGCACCACCGATGATACCGATTGCACCGGCCTGGTTCGGTTCAAATCCCATTTGAAGAGCGATGATATATGCTCCGAAAATACCGAACTGAGCCGCTGCACCGATCAACATCAGTTTAGGATTGGAGATCAATGCGGAGAAATCGGTCATGGCCCCGATACCGAGGAAGATCAACGGCGGATACCATCCGGAGGTTACACCCTGGTAGAGGATGTTCAGCACAGAACCTTGTTCGTAAATACCCACCTGCAATCCTGCATCTTTGAACGGAATGTTACCGATCAGGATACCGAATCCGATAGGGATAAGGAGCATAGGCTCGAATTCATATTTAATAGCCAGGAAGATGAACAACAGACCGACAAGGATCATGATAAGGTGACCCGGTGTCGCGTTGTAGACTCCTGTATAAGTGAGGAACAACTCCAAGTTTTCTCCCAAGAACTGGAGAAAGCTTTCATGAGCCGTACCTGCTGCCTGTAATAATACTGATCCTAACATAATATTATCCTATTACGACGAGGTCAGCACCTTCCAGTACGGAATCCCCTTTGTTTACTTTTATTTCAATGATTTTGCCGTCACGGTCGGCGTTGATGTTGTTTTCCATCTTCATGGCTTCGAGGACAAGTAGATTCTGGCCTCTCTTGACAGTATCACCGACTTTACAGTTAACCTGTAGGATTACACCTGGCAGCGGAGATTTGACAGCGCCCTTGGTGGTTGAGGCTGCCGGACGGGAAATAACCGGTTCGCCACTTGCCGTTGTAGGAGCTTGAGCCGGGCGTTTCAGTGTAACCATCTGTTTTTTTGCCGGTTTCTCCATTTTTACCTGATAGGGAGTACCGTTTACTTCTACTTCAGCGATGTCATCCACTACCGAGCTGATATGTACTTTATATACGTTACCGTTAATAGTATATTTAAAACTTTTCATTCTTGTTTGTTTTTAGAGATAATTACTTTTTGGGAACTTCACGCAGACCGTAAATCTTGGAACTCCACGGAGAATAAGATCTTTGAACCTTGCGGATCGTCAGAACCGTATGTTCGATGTCGTGGTTGTCATCGCTCATTTCGTATAGAGCCGCACCGATAGCCGCAAAGATTTCCCCGGATTCCTGACCTGCATTGTCTGCAATAACAGCCGCTCCGGCCGCTTTCTGTGCATTGCGTTTGCTGGCCGCGATCGAGAGCTTTCCGATTTGTTTAAAGATGATGAACAACAGGAATAATCCGGAGAACACAACTGCCATGGCAGTCAGGGTCATACCGATACCCCAAGAATCATTTTCTTTAAAGTTCTCGATTTTCTCGTTAGAATCCAATGTTACGTTATTGGTGCTGGGTGTAACTTTTGTCAGAGCTGTCCATTCACCTTGTCCGTCTAAAGTTCTACCATAGCTGACATCTGCTTTTTGTGAAGCAGGGATAACGATCTCATCGATCAGAGTTTTACCGTCTGCATCGTATAACGCAATGTAATTTTCTTTTGATGGGTCGAGCGTGAAATTGACATGGAATGTTCCCCGATCCGGTTCTCCGTCTGCCCAGAACAAAGTGTGCTGGCGAGGAGGAATTACTGTTAGAACGTCGCCCTTCGGAATCGGATACTTTTTCGGGTTGCTCTTGTCATTAGTCAAGTAGCAACCGGCGATATTGACCGAACCGGCCGAATTGTTGAACAATTCGATCCAGGCATGGCGTTTGCCGTAATCATCAACAAAGTTATCTTCGTTGATGACCAGCACTTCATTTATTCGCATGGAGGTTGCACGCTGTGCTTTTGCTCCGAATGAAACGAGCAACGCGAACAGCAGCAATACCCCTATTTTCTTATTAATCATATTCATTTCCTGTTTTAAGAATTATAGAGGCAGATTGTCATGTTTCTTGGCAGGATTGCTTAACTTCTTGGTCTGCAATTGTTGTAAAGCACGAATAATACGGAAACGAGTGTTACGAGGTTCGATAACATCGTCGATATAGCCATATTGAGCTGCATTGTATGGGTTTGCAAATGCTTTTTTGTATTCGGCTTCTTTTTCTGCAGCGCAAGCTTTCGGATCTTCCGAGGCAGCCACTTCTTTTGCAAAGATCACTTCTACAGCACCGCTTGGGCCCATAACTGCGATTTCGGCTGTCGGCCATGCGTAGTTCATATCGCCACGCAGATGTTTGGAGCTCATCACACAATAGGCACCACCGTAAGATTTACGCAATGTTACAGTTACTTTAGGCACTGTGGCTTCGCCGTAAGCGTAAAGCAATTTGGCTCCGTGCAGGATAACACCGTTGTATTCCTGGCCTGTACCCGGTAAGAATCCCGGTACGTCAACCAATGTAACCAAAGGAATGTTGAAAGCATCACAGAAACGGACGAAACGGCCTGCCTTGCGGGAGGCGTTGCTGTCCAGACAGCCTGCCATTACTTTCGGCTGGTTGGCTACGATACCGACAGTCTGGCCGTTAAAACGGGCGAAACCGACGATAATGTTCTTGGCATAGTCGGCATGTACTTCCAGAAATTCGCCGTTATCGATGATGGTTCCGATAACTTCATACATATCGTAAGCCTGGTTAGGATTGTCAGGGATGATGTCGTTCAGGTTGTCATCCAGACGGTCGATCGGGTCTTTACATTCGATCAGAGGAGTTTCTTCCAGGTTGTTCTGCGGCAGGAAGCTGATCAATTTGCGGATCAACTGTAAACCGTCTTCTTCCGTATCGACTGCGAAGTGGGCCACACCGGATTTGGTCGTATGTACGCTTGCGCCACCTAATTGTTCCTGTGTAACGTCTTCGCCTGTAACTGTTTTTACAACTTTCGGACCAGTCAGGAACATGTAACTTGTTCCGCGGGTCATGATATTGAAGTCTGTCAGGGCAGGAGAGTAAACCGCACCGCCGGCACATGGACCGAAGATACCGGAAATCTGAGGAATAACCCCGGAAGCCAAGATATTACGTTGGAAGATTTCTGCATAACCGGCCAAGGCGTTGACACCTTCCTGGATACGTGCGCCACCCGAGTCGTTCAGACCGATAACGGGAGCACCCATCTTCATGGCCTGATCCATTACTTTACAGATCTTCATGGCCAATGCTTCGGATAAAGCACCGCCGAACACGGTGAAATCCTGAGCATAAATATATACCAGACGTCCGTCGATCGTTCCGTAACCTGTTACGATACCGTCGCCCAAATACTTAGTTTTTTCAATACCGAAGTTTGTACAACGATGTTGTACGAACATATCGAATTCTTCAAAACTTCCCTCATCCAGCAACATGGCAATACGTTCGCGTGCGGTGTATTTACCTTTTTTGTGCTGAGATTCGATTCTTTTTTCTCCACCACCTAAACGAGCTGTTTCGCGAAGGGCGATAAGCTCCTTTACTTTTTCAAGTTGGTTACTCATTGTACTATAGATTTGTTGTTAGAAATGAACTTATTTAATTGGCAATTGACGATTGAGAATTGACAATTGAATAGCATCAAATAATTGTCAATTCTCAATTGTCCATTGTTTCTTATTTTCCCGGCATGCAAAGTTCGGTCAGAACGCTGCATGTCGATTTCGGGTGAAGGAATGCAATGTTCAAGCCTTCTGCACCTCCACGAGGAGCTTTGTCGATCAGCTTGACACCTTTTGATTCGGCTTCGTCCAATGCTGCCTGTACGTCGGGAACAGCAAATGCAATGTGGTGGATACCTTCACCTTTCTTTTCGATAAATTTAGCGATTGTACTGTCTTCACTTGTCGGCTCCAGCAACTCGATCTTAGTCTGGCCTACTTTAAAGAATGCAGTTTTTACTTTCTGGTCTGCTACTTCTTCGATGTTGTAGCATTTTAGTCCTAAAACTTCTTCATAATACGGCAGGCAAGCTTCGATGCTCTTTACTGCGATACCCAAATGTTCGATATGTGTAAGTTCCATGTCAATAATAATTTAGTAATTTAATATTGCTTTTTGTTCTATGTTGGCAAAGGTACACTCTTTTTATTAATAGAGAAATAATTCGTTAATATTTATCAGCATGATCCGGATATGTTTAAAAAGCATATTTTTGAAATCATGTGGTTAAAAATCAACGATAAGTCGAATATTCAATTGTCTTCCGGTCAGGTAATTAGGGATTGCGTACTGGTGGTTGTCTATATTGGTAATCCAATAATAGGAACTCGTGTTCTTTATGTCGAACAAGTTGAAAATATCCAACCCGAGCCAAATGTTCTTGAGATTGCGGAAGAATCCGCGATCCATGATTGCATCCGTTCCCCCGGCAAGCTGGTAGGAGAAACCGAGGTCTACGCGTTTGTAGGTCGGAGTACGGAAATAGCCGTCCTCGTAGCCTGTACGTGGGGCTGTGACGGGAAGGCCGCCGGACAGTACGCCTTTCAGATTCAGTTTGACACGTTTGTATCCGGGGAAATAATCCTGAAAAAAGAGCGAGACATTATAACCTTGGCTGTTAGGCATCGGTACATATTCGCTCCCTCGGATGCTTTGCTCCGCTTTCATTAGGGAGAAGCTGATCCAGGAGTCCGTACCCGGAACAAATTCGCCGAAGAATTTGACATCGAGCCCCATCGCATGGCCTTGCGCACAGTTCTCGCCGTAGTATCGGATTTTGACATTATCCACCGTATAGGGGTTCAGGTTATCCAATTTTTTATAATACATATCGGCACTGACTTTGAAATTTCTGCCGGATGCCCGGAATGTATAATCGCCTCCTGCAATGACATGGATGGAACGCTGTGATTTCAGGTTTTTGTTCAGTTGTATGATACTGTTGCCGTGTTCGTCCTGCACAGTTGTACGTAATTCCTTATAGAACGGAGACTGGTAATACAGACCGGAAGCCAGCCGAAATGTCAGGTTCTGGTCGAAGTTCGGAATGAAACCTATTGAAGCACGCGGGCTGAATATAAATTCCCTGTTATAACTCCAATAGCTGCCGCGTACACCACCAACCAGCGTGAACAGTCCTTGTTTGGTACGAAACTTGAATACATCCTGCAAATAGCCGGAAATACGTGTGCTTTCCAGTTTGTTATCCGAGAACAGGTTTGCGATCACGTTGACATTCCCGCCCCCTTGCGGTAACGAGTATCCGGCGGAGTCGCGTTTTTCCCATTCGCTGATCTTGTCGTTGATTTTCTCCAACTGGACGGTAGCACCCCATTTCAACGTATTGTTTTTTATGCGAGCGACACCATAATGCCCGACATTCATGATATTGGAGTGCAGACGGTTGCGAGCGTGCTCGTTATAGCGTGCGATGGATAATTTCTGTATTTCTCCGCCTCCTTCTTCGGCTGCATCTCCCAGCCAGTAATCACCGGCAATATCATATCCTTCCTCTTCCTTACTGGTAAAGGCGGATGCTTGCAAGCCGAGTTCCGTATTGTCGTTCAGGTTATGCTTTAAAGTGAGTGCTCCGAATAACGTTTCGAACTTATCCCGTTCCTGGCCACTCATGAATACTTTAAATTTTTTGGCATTTGTTGCCGTTCCAAAAGAAGTCTCTCGGGTGTGGGGAATGAACTTATAATTGTTTATGGCTAAGTTCCCGAGAAAGTTGATCTCCCATTTGGGAGCAAGTTGGTATGTCATATAAGTCTGCAAATCAATGAAATTAGGATCATATTCGGCATCCGTATCGGTTGTTTTCAAAAGAGATCGTCCTGTTTTGTAACGGAAACCGGTCACCTGTGTGAACTTGCCGGAAGAACTGCCCACATAAGCATTGGCTCCCAGCAGGCTGGCGGAAGCCGAACCTTCGAATCCTTTCGGTTTTTTGTAGGTGATGTCCAGCACGGAACTCATCTTGTCCCCATAACGGGCTTCGAATCCTCCGGCGGAGAAATTGACGGCTTCCGTCATGTCCGGGTTGATAAAACTCAACCCTTCCTGTTGTCCGGAACGGATGAGCAGCGGACGGAACACTTCCAGTCCGTTCACATATACGATGTTTTCGTCATAGCTGCCGCCGCGTACGGAGTATTGCGAACTTAATTCGTTATTGGAAGTAACGCCTGCAAATGTAACGACCAGACTTTCAATGCTTCCTCCGGCAGGGTCGGGGAGTAGTTTGACGCGGTCGGCATTCAGGGTTTCAAGGGTGGTTGTCTGCTTTCGGATGGCGGTAGCTACGACTTCTCCCAGTTCGAGTGATGTATAGTTCATCTGCACGTTGAGACGCATATCTTTGGTTACCTGAGGTAGGATCCTTTCGGCCTTGTTGTAGCCCAGGCATGAATAGATAAGCGTCACCGAGTCACCGGTAGCGACCGAAAGCGAGTAGTGGCCTTTTTCATTACTCATCGTCCCGTTTAACGTGTTCTTGACCCGGATATTGACCAAGTCCAGCGGATTACCGTCCGCGTCGCGGATATAACCGCTGATTTTGGCACGTCCCTGCCCGAAAGCACTTATCGAAAATAATATAAATAGTAGTGTAGCTATTGCACGAATCTTCATATTCCATCTAATTATTAAATCTACAAACGCGGGAAACAACGATTTATTTTCAACGAAAGGCAATTTCTCACTATCTTTGTGCCTTGTATAAATAATTAAGGAAAGAAGATGCCTTTAAACCTACAGAAGAACTTGCCAGCTGTTGAGCTGTTGAAGAAAGAGCACATCTTTGTGATGGACTCGTTGCGTGCGTCTGAGCAGGACATTCGTCCGCTACGTGTAGTTGTACTGAACTTGATGCCACTGAAGATCACGACGGAGACAGACCTTGTTCGCCTCCTGAGCAATACCCCCTTGCAAGTGGAGCTCGACTTTATGAAGATAAAAGGCCATACTCCCAAGAACACGCCGATCGAGCATATGAAGGAATTCTATAAAGACTTTGACGAGATGCAGGATGATTTTTACGACGGCATGATTATCACAGGTGCTCCGGTAGAGCAGATGCCTTTCGAGGAAGTGAACTATTGGGAGGAAGTGACCGAGATATTCGATTGGGCGCGTACGCATGTGACTTCTACCTTATATATATGCTGGGCGGCGCAAGCCGGGTTGTACCATTTTTATGGTGTCCCCAAATATGATCTGCCAGCCAAGATGTTCGGCGTGTTCCGCCATACGTTGCGCGAGCCCTATGTGCCGATCTTCCGAGGCTTCGACGACGAGTTCTATGTGCCGCACAGCCGGCATACGGAGATACGCCGCGAGGATGTGATGAAAGTTCCCGATTTGACGCTCTTGTCCGAAAGCGAAGAGTCTGGTGTCTATATGGCGATGGCGCGCGGAGGACGCGAGTTTTTTATCACCGGGCATTCCGAATACTCGCCTTACACGCTGAATGACGAGTATATGCGCGACGTGAACAAGGGATTGCCTATTGCCGTTCCCCGTAACTATTACCGTAATAACAATCCGGCCCTCGGTCCGGTGGTCCGCTGGCGTGGTCATGCCAATCTTCTGTTCACCAACTGGCTGAACTATTATGTCTATCAGGAAACCCCGTTTCGTATCGAGGATATCAGCAAGTTGGGTAATTTGTAATCAAGAAATAAGAAATAATAGCATGCAAACAAAATCCCGTCCTATAGAACTTCTCTCTCCGGCTAAAGACCTCAATTGCGGGATTGAAGCGATTAATCACGGTGCCGATGCCGTCTATATCGGTGCGCCCAAGTTCGGTGCGCGTTCTGCTGCCGGCAACTCTTTGGATGATATACGTGAGCTTTGCGAGTATGCGCATCTGTATGGCGCCCGCATCTATGTTACGCTTAACACGATATTGAAAGAAGATGAGTTGGAAGAAGCCGAACGGATGATCTGGGATCTCTGGCGTGTCGGGACGGATGCCCTGATCATTCAGGATATGGGGATTACCCGGCTGAACCTGCCTCCTATTCCGCTTCACGCCAGCACGCAGACGGACAATCGTACACCGGAAAAGGTCCGTTTCCTCGAAGCCGCAGGCTTTACACAGGTGGTTCTGGCACGTGAATTGTCGCTGAACGAGATTCGCCGGATATCGGAAGCGACTACCGTTCCGCTGGAAGTATTCGTGCACGGCGCCCTCTGCGTCAGCTATAGCGGGCAATGTTATCTGAGCGCCGCTTTGAGTGGACGTAGTGCTAACCGCGGAGAATGCGCCCAATATTGCCGCCTGCCCTATACGATGGTTGATGCGACAGGGACGGAGATCGTCACCCATAAACACTTGCTTTCGCTCAAGGACATGAACCGCTCCGACCAGCTGGAAGCCCTGTTGGATGCAGGTGTTTCTTCCCTCAAGATCGAAGGGCGGTTGAAAGATGTCGGCTATGTCAAGAATATCACGGCTTATTATCGGAAGAAGTTAGATGCAGTCCTGTCCCGCCGTCCGGAATATCGTCGTGCTTCTGCTGGTCGAAGCACTTATACGTTCGAGCCGGTAGCTGAAAAGAGTTTTAACCGTGGGTTCACCCCGTTCCTTTTGGAGGGACGGACGGCGGATATTACCGCTTTCAATACGCCTAAATCGCTGGGTGAACCTGTCGGGACGGTCAAAGAGATCAAAGGCAATTCTTTTACTGTGGCTGGCTTGAAGCAGTTGAACAACGGAGACGGGCTTGTTTTCTTCAATAGGAAAGGCGAATTGGAAGGTTTTCGTGTAAACCGGGTGGAGGCAAACCGGGTGTTTCCGCTGGATATGCCGCAGCTTACCCCCAAGACTCCGCTTTACCGCAATTTCGACCAGGCATTTGATAAACTGCTCGCCAAGCCTTCAGCCGAACGTAAGCTGTCCGTGGAGATCGAGTTCTTGGACAATCCCTTCGGTTTTACGCTTTGTATGGAGGATGAGACGGGAGCACGGATCATGCTGACCGAGCCGTTTGCAAAAGAGCTGGCGCGTCGTGAACAGCAGGATAATATACGGACACAGCTATCCAAGTTGGGGAATACGCCTTTCGAGGCATCGAAGGTGGTGGTCGGTTTGTCTGAAAACTGGTTCGTTCCCTCTTCTCTGCTTGCCGATATGCGCCGTAGAGGAGTGGAGAAGTTGCTGGAAGCACGCCGTGCCCGCTATCCTCGTGAGACAGTGAAACGTGTGCAGCCGTCCGTGTCGATACCTTTCCCCGAACGCCAACTTACTTATTTGGGGAATGTTGCCAACGGGAAAGCCCGTTCGTTCTACCAGGATCACGGGGTGGAACAGATCGACCCGGCATTTGAACTGTCTCCCCGGAAAGATGTTCCGTTGATGTTTACCAAACACTGCCTGCGCTACAGCATGGGGTGGTGTCCTACTTATCAGAAAGACAAGTCTCCCTACAAGGAACCGTATTATCTGCTTTATAAAGATACGCGCCTCCGGTTGCAGTTCGACTGCAAGCATTGTCAGATGTTGGTATTTGAAAGTTAAAAATTATGAGAACGCTATTGTCAGGACGGATAAGAATGACTGTCCGGTGAAAAAGCCATGATCCGTTTGACAAAAGTATTCCAGCAATAAAGGAGCCGATAGGTATGTGATAACAGTTTCATAAGGATGGAACGACAGTTTCATGGGGATGAAAAAGAAGTTTCATCCCTATGAAAATAAAGTTTCCCTTAAGAGAAACTAAAGTTTTCTTTAAGGGGAACGGGAAGGTAGTGCAAGGTTATATTGCCTTTCCTAATAACTCCATATATTTTGCCACCCCTTTCGTGTCTTCTGGAGCCGGACTCCAGGGAGCGAAATTTTCCGGAGCGAGCGGAGCGAACGGCCCTTCCTTGATTTCATATATGATAGAGCCGGATTCTAGAACTAACAGCCCGTGCCATGTTCCCGCCTTTATTTCGGCGCCGTAAACACCTTCTTTCGGATCGAGTATCTGTGTTTGGGTGATTTCCCCTTTGTTGTCAAAGAGGAATACAGCAATGCGACCGCGCAGCAGGAGGAATATTTCATCTTTTTTAGGGTTCAGATGGCGGTGTGGGCGGAGGTAGGTTCCCGGTTCCAGGGCATTGAGCAAACGGTTGACGGGATCGTCCAAATGCTCATGAAAGTTGTAGTTCATGCGTAGCCGAGGCGACTGTTTGGCACGCCCGGTCGTTTCATTCAATAAAGCTTCGTTTATGATCTTCATGCGAATAATTGATTACTGGAGGACGAATGTACAAAATAAATATTGGCTGGTATGCCATTTCTCCGTACATTTGCAGAAACCTGTAAATAAAACAGAATGAAACCTGCTCTAACTTATTACGCTCTGCTGGTCTTACTTCTGGCATCCTGCTTTTCCTGCAAAACAGATTCGGAGAAGAAAAAGTTTGTTATCGGCGTCTCGCAGTGTACGCTTGAAGGTTCTTGGCGTAAATCGATGTTGCTGGATATGAAGGTGCAGGCCTCCGAATATCCGGGCGTCTCCCTGTTAGTCGAGGATGCAGCGGACAGTAGTTTGTTGCAGGTGGAGCAGATACGTAGCCTGATAAAACGTAAGGTCGATCTATTGATTATCTCCGCCAATGAATCGGAACCTGTCACTCCTATTGCGATTGAGGCCTACCGTGCCGGCATTCCGACTATCCTGGTAGACCGGAAGATCAGTTCGGACGAATATACGACTTATATCGGTGGTAACAATTACGAGATCGGTCGCCAGGCCGGCTTTTTCGTGAACCGACAGGTGAAAGAGAAATATCCTACCGTATTGGAAGTATGGGGCTTGTCCGGTTCTTCTCCGGCGCAGGATCGCCATCGCGGTTTTATGGAGGTTTTGAACTCCCGCATCAAGGTGAAGGAAATATTCGGGAAATGGAAGCCGGAAACGGTGGAGAAGGAGATAGCGGAAATGGATTCGCTGGAGGAGGTGGATGTTGTGTTTGCCCATAATGATGTGATGGCAATGGCTGCCCGCAGGGCAATCGAAAGGATGCATCCCGGATTGGCGGACAGGATTAGCTTTGTGGGGATCGATGCCGTTTCGGGACGGGGATCGGGGCTGGAAGCCGTCATGCACGGAGAGTTGGCCGCTTCGGTCTTGTATCCGACGGGTGGGAGCCTTGCTATCCGTGTAGCCATGCAGATATTGAACGGAGAAGATGTGTCCCGGCAATATTTGCTATCTTCTGCCTTGATCGATAAGAACAATGCCGGAACGCTGTTTATCCAGTCCGAACAGGTGGTCGACTATCAGCACCAGATCGAGTTGCAACGGGAGAATTTGGAGAGTATGCTTTCCAAATACACGTTCCTCCAAAACTCCGTCGGCATTATCCTTTTGCTGATGGGGATGTTGCTTTTGTCCGCCTTGTACGTGGTCCATGTGAACCGGGCGGTGAAGCGGAAGAACCGCGAGCTGAAACGTACGAACTTGCAGGTGCAACAGCAAAAAGAAGAATTGGCTGAGGCAAACCGTTATATTGAGAAGTCGACGGCTCAGAAACTGCAATTCTTTACCAATATCACACACGAGATCAAGACGCCGTTGACGTTGATCCTCGGTCCGCTCGGCAAGCTGTCGAAAGAGGCTCCGGAAGGTTCTTCATTGGCAGACGATATCCGTATCATTCGGAAAAATGCGGAAAGGTTGAAGAGAGTCGTGGACCAGTTACTTGATTTTCGAAAGGTAGAGAGCAATAAGATGAATATGCGGGTCGGAGAGGTAGATTTAGTTGCTTTTGTGGCAGAAGTGAAATCTTATTTCGATACGATGGCTGTCACCAAGCAGATACATTTCACGTTTGAGCATGACTGCCCTTCTGTTAATATATGGGTAGACAGGGATAAGATGGAGAAGATTCTGGCCAATCTTTTGTCCAACGCATTCAAGTTCACGCTGGACGGAGGTACGGTCACGATCCATCTGAAAGATAAAGGAGATCAGGTCGAGCTTTCTGTCGAAGATAATGGCAAAGGTATTCCGTCGGAAAATATTGCTTCCGTCTTTGACCGTTTCTTTACCGGTGACCAGAACTATGTGACGGGAACGGGGATCGGCCTGCACTTGACGCGTGAGTTCGTCCACATGCACAAAGGCACGATCCGGGTGGAGAGTGTTCCGCATAAGAGTACTGTCTTTACGGTCATCCTCTTGAAAGGTAAATCTCATTTTGACGAATCTTGTACATTCGATCTTTCCGTAACCGAGCTTTCCAGTGGTGTCGCCGACTTGAACACGGATGAATTGCAGGAGGTTTTGAACCGTACCTACAATTATACTGTTCTGGTCGTAGAAGATGATCTTGATATACAGAGTTACTTGCAGGCGGAATTAAAACAGAACTTCCGTGTGTTGGTTGCCGATAACGGCGTGAAGGCTTTGGAGGTGCTGATGAGCGAAGAGGTTTCGATGGTTATCAGCGATGTGATGATGCCGGAAATGAACGGTTTCGATCTTTGTCGTAAGATCAAGTCGGATATTGTCCTGAGTCATCTTCCGGTTATGCTGTTGACTGCTTTGTCCGACGACAAGCAACAGATGTACGGGGCTGCCAGTGGTGCGGACGCGTATATCCAGAAACCTTTTAACATAGAAGTCGTGAAACTGCGTATCATCAAGCTGCTGGAGGATCGTGTCCGGTTGCGTGAGGCTTATGCTCGCGATGCTTCTTCGCCTGCTGTTTCCGTGAAGGAGGAAAAAGCGGGAAGCATGGACGATCTTTTTATGAATCGTTTCTTGAAACTGATCGAAGAGTCCTATGCCGATCCGGATTTCAGTATTGAGAAAGGTAGTGAAAAATTGGGCTTGTCGCGTGTGCATCTTTACCGGAAGGTGAAGGAGCTTGCCGGAGTGACACCGACCGATTTCCTGCGTAACTATCGTTTGAAGAAAGCTGCTGCTCTACTCCGACGGAAAGCCGGGAATGTGAATGAGGTGGCTTATGCGACGGGCTTCGGTTCGCCTGCTTATTTCTCGAAATGTTTTAAAGCCGTTTACAATATTACTCCGACTGAGTATCTGGAAAAGGAATAATATTCTTCTCTTTGATAACGCTCGTTACATTTGTGTAACATTTGTGCATGTAACTCGAAAATAAGAGTATAATGTAACATGTGTTATCAATCTTGTAGCATTAGTTATCGTCGCATCTGCTACCTGTCTCTATCTTTGCATCGTAGATAATAAATTATCCTTGTCAAATAAACTATAATGAAACAATGCAAAGCAACAATAAGAAACCGGTCGTAGTAGGCATAGGAGAACTCCTGTGGGACATGTTGCCAACAGGAAAGAAAGCAGGTGGTGCTCCTATCAATTTTGTCTACCATGCGTCGCGGTTGGGGGCGGAAGGATATGCTATCAGCGCCGTGGGAGACGATGGGCTGGGGCGCGAAATCCTCGAAGAACTGGATAATAATTCGATTCGGTATCTGATCGAGAAAGTCCCTTATCCGACCGGAACGGTACAGGTTACTCTGCAGGATGGTATCCCTGACTATATTATTAATGAACGTGTAGCTTGGGATCATCTTTCTCCGACGTCAAATGCGATTGATTTGGCCGAACGGGCGGGTGCCATTTGCTTCGGTACGTTAGGACAGCGTTCCGCACAGTCGAGAGAGACGATACAAGCGATTCTTTCTTTTGCCCCGGACGATGCTTATCGTTGTTTTGACATCAATTTGCGTCAGCATTATTATACGAAAGAGTTGATCGAAGAGTCGCTTTATCTAGCAAATATGTTGAAGGTGAATGACGGGGAGTTGGTCGTCCTGCGGGATATGTTTCATTTGGAAGGAACGGACAAGGAGGTGGCTCATTGGTTTATAGAACACTATAATCTCCGCTTGGTGGTTCTGACGGCCGGAGGAGCTTATAGTACGATATATACCGCTAATGAAGAATCGACTTTGCAAACCCCGGAAGTGCAGGTGGCGGATACGGTTGGAGCAGGTGATGCTTTCTCCGGAGCACTGGTCATTTCGTTGCTGAAAGGGGCTTCGCTAAGGGAAGCGCATGAATTTGCCGTCCGCACAGCGGCTTATGTCTGTACGAAAGAGGGGGCATGGCCGGCATACGAGGAATAGGTAACAAGGGAAATATATATACGATTTGATAGGTTTAGTTTTTAGGTTAGAAAGATTGTTTAGTAGTTAGGAAACCTTAACGTATAGTAGAGCAAAAAGAAAAAGATGGTTGATGTTTAGGTTTTTAGGTTTTTTTGTTTTGGTTGATTGAATGGCTCGGAACTTCCGGGCCATTTTTATTGTTGAATAGCTATAGAAACATAAATAGTGAATGATATGAACAAAAATTTTGCCAAGATTCCGGAGAATGCCGAATCGAAAGCTGTGGATAGGGAAAAGGAAGAATACCCCGTACAACAAGTAGCTGTTACTTATCCGATAGGTGAGAAAGAAGTGAAGGATGCTGTCAAAGAACTCAATCCCGATACGGATAGCCTTGGAAGCAGAGGATAAAGGAATTTTAAAATGGAGAATTGGAAATTAGCTACAGATGTAATTTTCAATTCTCCATTTTAAATTTTTAAATAGCTCCTTCTATTTTATATCTTAACTGATCCAGCATCAGGGCGACTTCGGCTTCTTCTATACCGGCGATCAACAGGTCTGCTACATCTTGGCTGAACTGTTCTTGGAACTTAAGGATGTTGCCGTTTTCCATTTGCACCGCCTGCTGGTAAAAGGAGAGAGCGCCCTTGATATTCTGCAGTGCCCATTCGGTATGTCCGGCATTCAGCAGATCTTGTGCGTGGGGTTGGTTATCCAGTATCTTTTTGTAGTAATTCCGTGCTTGGTCGTATTTCCCTGTCAGGAAAGAACACCATGCAATAGGTCGCCATGCCTTATGGCTTTTGTTATCCAGGTAATCGACTTTGAAGAAGCATTTCAACGCTTCGTTATAATCCTTTAGTTCGAGATGGCAATGGCCAATGCTGATTTGAACTGATAAATTATCCGGATTTAAAGCTTCGTACCGACGGTAATATTTCAAAGCCTCTTCCGGTTGTTTAAGTGAACGGTAGCAACCGGCGATTCGTCGGATTACCCATTTGCTTTCGGAATTCAACAAGTCTGCGTGTAGGTAGGCTTCCAGAGCGCCCTTCAAGTCTCCTTCCATTTGCTTGCAATAGCCGATTTTCTGGAAAAGAATGTCGCTATCTTGATCCGTTTTTGCCAATTGGTTGAATATGGTCAGTGCATCGCTAAAATAGTTTTTACGGAGATAATATTCAGCGATGTTTGTAAGACTTTCTTTATCAGAAATATAAGGGCGCAGGATGGCAAGATTGTGGAAGTCGAGCGGCATCGTGAAGATATCCGTAAAATCCAGATGGCCCGGATATAGTTTGAAGAAACGATACAGGTCTTGTATGTACTGTCCGATGATCGTATCCTGTTTTCCACGTTTGTTGATCAATTCTTCTTTATTCTGCTGGATCATTTCTGTGGCCTGGCTGTCGAATTGGTTCATCATCATCTTTCGGGCTTCTTTCGGCAATTGCATCATGCTGAAATAAAGCGAATATTTATCCGAATTACACATAAAAGCAGCGAATGTCATAGAGTCGAGCATCTGCTTTTCAGCTTCGTTGTCCGGAGTGAACTGATCATCGAAATAAGAATGCTCGATTGTGAATGGAAGCAGCCAGTTGCTTAATTCATGGAAAAACGGGAAATTTTTCAAATGAACAAAGGTCGAGTGCATGACGTCGGCCCCTTCCTGTTGAAGCTCCCCGAATTCTACCATTTTCTTTCCGAGGGTACTGTCAGAAAAGAAGCTTTCCCATTCTGGGTTCATTTCATTTCCTGTCAAATCTTCAGGGGTGAGTTCGTTGAGATTGATCTTTTTGCTGAGCTTTGGACTCAATTTTAACATCTCCGGGATGATCTCATCCTGTAGTTTGCGGGTGATCTTCTCTGTCTCGCGGGCTAAGATGAAGCGTAGGATGATTGTGCGGATCGTTTTGATGAACCCCGGAGTTTCGGCCAAAGCCGCTAGCCTGTCGGCTATCTGCGGATATAACTGCGTCCGTTTTCTATATGTGTATAAAGTGATCAGGATTGAAATTAATGCTCTGACTTTGACCTCTTCGTTCGGATGGCTGGCTGCGTCGAACAATAAAAGTATCTTTTCTCTGTCGAACGCCTCTTGCAATCCTAACATCAAGGCGGAAACAATCTGGCTACCGGTTGTAAAAGGTAGTGCATTGTCGTGTAGCATGCCGCGGATATCTTCAGCTTCCTCTCTTTTCAGAAAAGAAGATACCCATATCTTATTAAAGATGAGAATATTGAATGCGTCACTTTCTTTGTGCTTTCCGGCTTCATGTTCTAAGAGCAGTTGGTCATGCAGCTGTTTGTAAGTGAGAGAAGGCTGTATGTTCAGGCTTCTTCGGCGGCTGTAATAGGATAGGGGAGATTCCACAGCTACTGCTTTCTGCTTGACTGAATCGGCCAATTCATAAGTCGATGCCTGTAGATTGTTGTATATCTGTTCCTGCATCGGATCTTTTGCTCCTTCAATCCGGTAGCGCAGCATATATTTGTAGGTGTCCTGAAGTTCGTTCAGCTTGTCCTGAAAAGAATATTCGCGACTTCCTGCAATAAGAGCCTGTAAGGAATCGAAGGCATTCTTCAATTCTTTACTGTCTAATGAACCGACTATGCGGTTGTATGCTTTGTTTATTTCTTGTAGTGTCATATATTATTAATAACAAATGGTATGCCAAATGTATAACAATTTAGCCTAAATTTCCTATCTTTGCACACCTAAATAAGTTTAGCAGATGAAGAATATCCGCAATTTTTGTATTATTGCTCATATTGACCATGGTAAAAGTACTTTGGCCGACCGTTTGCTTGAGTATACCAAAACAGTAGAAGGTAAAGATTTGCAGGCGCAGGTTCTGGACGATATGGACTTGGAGCGTGAACGAGGCATTACGATCAAGAGTCATGCCATTCAGATGAAGTATAATTATAAAGGAGAAGAATATATCCTGAATCTGATCGATACTCCGGGACATGTCGACTTTTCATATGAAGTATCCCGTTCGATTGCAGCTTGTGAAGGTGCTTTGCTGATTGTTGACGCAGCTCAGGGTATTCAGGCACAGACTATTTCCAATTTGTATATGGCAATAGAAAATGATTTGGAGATTATTCCGATCATGAACAAGATAGACCTTCCGAGTGCAATGCCGGATGAGGTGGAAGACCAGATTGTCGAACTGTTGGGGTGTCCTCGGGAAGATATTCTCCGGGCCAGTGGTAAGACGGGAGAAGGGGTATATGACATTTTAAATACAATTGTCGAAAAAGTGCCGGCTCCGAAAGGTGATCCGGAAGCTCCGTTGCAGTGCTTGATTTTTGACTCTGTGTTTAATCCCTTCCGTGGCATTATTGCTTACTTCAAAGTCGTAAACGGGGTGATCCGTAAAGGAGATCATGTCAAATTTATTGCAACCGGTAAGGAGTATGATGCCGATGAGGTTGGAGTATTGAAGCTTACGATGTCTCCTCGTGATGAGATTCGTACCGGGGATGTCGGTTATATTATTTCTGGTATTAAAACTTCTCGCGAGGTCCGGGTTGGAGATACTATCACCCATGTGGCCCGTCCGGCGAAAGACGCGATAGCTGGGTTCGAAGAAGTGAAACCGATGGTCTTTGCCGGTGTTTATCCGATCGACAGCGAAGATTTTGAGAATTTGCGCGCTTCTTTGGAAAAACTCCAGTTAAACGACGCCTCTTTGACATTCCAGCCGGAAAGCTCAGCGGCATTGGGCTTTGGTTTCCGTTGTGGTTTCCTGGGGTTGTTGCATATGGAGATCGTGCAGGAACGTTTGGACCGTGAGTTCAATATGGATGTGATCACGACCGTTCCTAATGTGTCTTATAAAGTTTACGATAAGAAAGGCAACTGTACGGAGGTTCATAATCCGGGCGGCTTGCCCGATCCTACGTTGATCGACCATATTGATGAACCGTATATCCGTGCATCTGTTATTACCAATACGACTTTTATCGGTCCGATCATGACACTTTGTCTGGGTAAACGTGGCATATTGATCAAGCAGGAATACATTTCCGGTGATCGTGTCGAGATTCATTATGATATGCCTTTAGGTGAGATTGTAATCGATTTTTATGACAAGCTGAAAAGTATTTCTAAAGGGTATGCTTCTTTTGATTACCATATCCATGATTTTCGTCCGAGCAAGCTGGTTAAACTGGATATTCTTCTGAACGGGGAACCGGTGGACGCTCTTTCGACGCTGACTCATATGGACAACAGCGTTGCCTTCGGCCGGCGTATGTGTGAAAAACTGAAAGAGCTGATTCCTCGGCAACAGTTCGATATCGCTATCCAGGCGGCTATCGGAGCCAAGATCATTGCCCGCGAAACGATAAAGGCAGTTCGTAAAGATGTAACGGCTAAATGTTATGGCGGTGATATCTCCCGTAAACGTAAGTTGCTTGAAAAACAGAAAGAGGGAAAGAAACGAATGAAACAGATCGGTACAGTTGAGGTTCCACAAAAAGCGTTTTTGGCTGTATTGAAATTGGATTAAAGTTTTTCATGCTCGTGTATTCAAAACCGGAGGAGCATGGAATCGGGACGGCAAGCAATAAAAAAGAAGGTGTGTCAAAATTCTCACCTTCTTTTTTATGCCCAAAGCCCCGACTTTCACAAGCTGGGGCTTTGTTATTACCTGAAGATTTTGTATCTTTAGGC